>CALCSA010000284.1 GCA_937894185.1 uncultured Clostridia bacterium
AAGGCTTTCCCTTTTGCGGGCGCATTCCGACCGGTAAAGCTCATAGGTCCGGGTAAAGTAGGTCTGAGCCTCTTTGCCCCGGAACCGGTCGGGCATAAAAACAGCCGCCGCCTGACAGAGCCGAATGGCTTGGGGCCTGCGGGAAAGGCCAAGGTGGAGGTTGGGGTGGTCCAGATCCCAGCCCTCTCCCAGACAGCGGGTGATGGTATCGCAATGCAGATCCAACAGCCGGTAGTCAGTAGTCGTTGCCACCTTCAAACACTCCCTTCAGGTGCTGATGGGAAATCGCCCGCTCTCCGTCGGTTTCCACGGTAAAGACGTCAAAGCGTGGTTGCAGGTCGTAAGGGTGGTTTTGCAGATATAGCAAAGCGGTGAGGACAATCTTCCTGCGCTTGGCGGGGGTGACCGCCTCCTCGGGGGAAACCATCGCACCCCGGCGGCGGGTTTTCACCTCGATAAAGCAGATGTAGCCATCCCCTGTGGCGATGAGGTCCACTTCCCCGTACATGCTATGTACATTTTTGGCCACCACCGTATAACCCTTTTGTTCCAGAATCTCGGCGGCCAGTTCTTCTCCAAGACGTCCTGTTTCACGGCGATCCACGTTTCCCCCTCCATTTCCTCAGAAAGCTTTCCCGGTGGGCGGGGCAGCTTCCCAACTCCTCCAGCTTTTCGTAGTGGAGCTTGGTGCCGTAGCCTTTGTGCCTTGCAAACTCGTAGCCGGGATAGGCTGCGTCCAGCTCCAGCATCTTGCGGTCCCTTGCCACCTTGGCCAGAATAGAAGCCGCCGCAATGCAGGCGGAGGTATCGTCCCCTCCCACCACCATCCGCTCCCTTTGCCCGGAGCCGGGGAGGCGGTTGCCGTCCACCAGCACCAGATCGGGAGAGACGCTCAGACCCTCTATCGCCCGGCGCATGGCCAGCATGGCTGCTTCCAGTATATTGTAGTCCTCGATTTCCTCCACCGAAGCGTCGGCAATACAAAAAGCCACGGCGACTTCTCTGATTTGGTCAAAGAGTTGATCCCGCTTTTTGGCGGTGAGCTTTTTAGAATCCCGAAGATCCGGCAGCTCTGTCTGGGGCGGCAGGATCACCGCCGCCGCATAAACCGGACCTGCCAGAGGGCCCCGGCCTGCCTCGTCCACTCCGCAGAGGGTGTGGTATCCTTCCTGCCGGATGGACTGATCGTATGCAAACAAGCTCATGGGAACCTCCAGTCAATGCAAAAATGTCGTCATTGGGGCTTTGCCCTACAGGTACAGCAGCCTTTGGCTGCGGGAGTCAGGAGTTGGTCAGGTTTTGGGGTGCTCCAGTGTGATCTTCCCGATCTGGCCCCCGCGGAATTCGTCCAACACGGCAACGGAGGCCCGCTCGGTGTTGATCTCGCCACCCGGCAGCAGCATCCCACGCTTTTTGCCGATAAGGGCCAGCAGAGCGTGCCCCGGCTGGCCTTGCAGTTCTTCCGGCTCCAGAGAGTACCGTGCCCCCAGCAAAGCAGGATAATCGGCCGCCAGCCGTTCCAATAGGCGAGAGGCCAGAGCCTCGGTATCCATAATCTGATCCCGAACAGCGCCGGTAAAGGCCAGATGCTCCCCCACTGCCGGATCCTCGAACTTGGGCCAGAGAACCCCCGGCATATCCAGAAGCTCCATGCCGTCGCTTATTTTCACCCACTGCTTTCCCCGGGTGACGCCGGGGCGGTCCTCCACCTTGGTCCGCTTGGAGGAGGCCATCCGGTTGATAAAGGAGGATTTTCCCACGTTGGGAACCCCCACTACCATCACCCTCAGGGGGCGGCCCACCATTCCTCTGGAACGGCGGCGGGCCAGCTCATCGGCCAGAAGCTTTTCCACGGCGGGGACAAACCGCCCCACCCCTTTGCCGCTGCGGCAGTCCATTTCCAGAGCGGAAATCTGGTGACGGTTAAAGTGCTCCAGCCACTCTTTGGTGGCGGCAGAATCGGCCATATCGCTTTTGTTGAGGATGATAATCCGCTTTTTGCCGCCTAGCAGCTTTTTGATTTCCGGGTTTGCGCTGGCATAGGGAACCCGGGCATCCCGCAGTTCCGCCACTACATCCACCAGCCGCAGATTTTCCCGCATCATCCGACGGGTTTTGGCCATGTGGCCGGGAAACCACTGAATGTTCAGGTGTTCCTGCTGCCCGTGCTGCTGATCCTGCGGCCCACGCTGTGGCCCGCGCATCTTCCCGCTATGTTTTTCCTTCAATGTGAACCTCCAGAATCTAACTTGGCTTTCCCATCTGTTCGTAGGGCCATACCCGGTAGACCACCTTGCCCAGAATGTAGCGCTGATCCACCATGCCCACCTCCCAGTCCCGGCTGTCCCAGGAGTTGTTGCGGTTGTCTCCCATGATAAAGACGCAGCCTTCCGGCACCTTTTGGGGAAACTCCATATCGTACCGCAGAGCGGTGGGCTCGGCGATGTAGGGTTCTTCCAGCTCCTTGCCGTCCACCATCACCGTTTGGGAGGAAAAATCGATGTAGACCATCTGGCCTTCGGTGGCAATCACCCGCTTGATCAGCGGCTCCCCTCGGGAGGTGGGCTTGGTGACCACCACAATATCCCCCTGCCGGGCGGGCATGCCCAGCCGGGTGATGAGCAGTCTGTCCTGATGGTGCAGGGTGGGGAGCATGGAGTCGCCTTCTACTCCCGCCAGCCGCGCCACAAAGGTGAACAGCAGCACCACGCAGACCACCGCTATCATGCCGGCCTCTACCCAATCGTACACCTCTCGCAAAAGAGCCTGCGGCAGTTCTTCCAAAGGCTCGTAATCCTCGTGCACCAGCTTTCGCCTCCCATAAGACTGCGCCGGCATTTCCCGCCGCGCAAAAAGCTTCCCGATGTCAGCCGCTTTGTGAGTTCAACGGTCTGTGCGGTCATAGGTTCAGAGCATCGCGGCTCTGTTTTTGCACCTATCCCATAATAGCAAAAAGGAGCTTTTTGTGAAAGCCCCTTTTCTCTCTTGTTAGCGAATCTGCTCTTTGACTTTGGCAGCCTTGCCAACTCTGTCCCGCAGATAGTAGAGCTTGCCCCTGCGGACGCGGCCCTTGCGGACTACCTCGACCTTTGCCACAGTGGGAGAATGCAGGGGAAAGACCCTTTCTACACCCACGCCGTGGGACATGCGCCGCACGGTAAAGGTTTCGGCCACGCCGCCATGCTTTTTGGCAATGACAGTGCCTTCAAAGATCTGGATTCTCTCCCGCTCGCCTTCTTTGATGCGAACGTGTACCCGAACGGTATTTCCGACGTCGACCTGCGGGACTTCGGTTTTAAGGGAGTCCTGCGCAATCAATTTTAAAGCATTCATCATGCTTCCTCCTTTGTAAGGACATTCATACCGTCGGGGGCAGAGGACTGTCCTGATGGCAACCGCAACAGAAAGCGAAAGGGAGGTTTGCTCCCCGGCAACTGTTTTCGATCACATGCTGCAATAGTATATCACAACGGGGCGTTGGTTGCAAGCCCTTTTGTCGAATATTTCCCGCTTTTTCCCGTTAAACAAAGGGTTTGCGCCCGGCGTCCAGGATGGCGGTGCGCAAAATTTTAACCGAATCAGCCGGACGGGTATCTTTTTCAAAGGCTTCCAGCAGCAGGCGGGGGGAAATGTTCAGGGTGCTGCCCGCCGCCAGCCCCACGGACATCCATAGTCCGCTGTCGTCCACTTTGCAGTCCAGCAAGGTGGTATGGGGCCGGATGTCGGTGAGAACCTCCCCTTTTTTGCTTTTCTTGATCACCTCGATGGAGGGCTTGGCAAACAGCTCCTTGAGGGCAAACAGCATGGCCTCCCGCTCCATAGGGGGATAGGCAAGGCGAAGCTCGTACTCCGCCCACGCAATGGCGGAAGCAGGCATGACAGGCTCCGCCACCTCCACCACCTCAAAGCCGGGAGGAAGGGCGTCGACTAGTTCCTGCGCCACCTGCCCAAAGTCCAGCTCCTGTGTGAGGCGAAAGTCCACCGCCTCCCGGTGGCTTTCCACCCCCAAGGCCAGCGGCAGGGGAAAGGTCATGTACAGGTGGGGGTTAAACCCCTGAGTGTCCCAAAGGGGCAGATGGGTTCTGCGAAAGGCACGGGTAAAGGTGCGCATGGTGTCCAGATGGGAGATGTACTTGGCCCGCCCTGTTTTGGAAAAGAACATCCGAACTGGAATCATTACTTGCTGCATGGCGGCTTCACCTCCCCATTTAAATAAAGAGCAGCGGCCCCACAGCCGGAGCAGTGCTCCCGGCAATTGGGAGTGACGGTGCTGTCCCAGGCTTTTTTGTTTTCCCCGATCAAAAAGCGGCGGGATACCCCGTAATCCAGATGAGACCAAGGGGCGACCTCCTCATAGTCCCGGCGGCGGTGAGCGTAAAAGCCGGGTTCCAGCCCATGGTCGGCAAAGGCCTGCGTCCACCGCTCCATGGAGAAGTGCTCTCCCCAGCCGTCCAGACGGCTGCCCGCCCGCCAGGCCGATTCCAGCACCGGGCCCAGCCGGCGGTCACCCCGGGCCAGAGCAGCCTCCAGCACACTGGTTTGGCTATCGTGGTATTTGACGGAAATCTTCCGGCTGCGCACATTGGCAATCAGATGCCTTTGTTTTTCCCGCAGCTGCTCGGGGGTATCCTGAGGCTCGAACTCAAAGGGGGTGTAGGGCTTGGGGACAAAGCAGGCGACGCTGACGGTGACCTGCACTCCCTTGCCCTTGGGCTTGTCCGGCAGGCGGTAGAAGGCGTCTACCACCTTTTGCGCCAGATCGGCAATTCCCGCTACATCCTCCAAGGTTTCGGTGGGCAGGCCGATCATAAAGTAGAGCTTGACCGAGGTGTAGCCGTTGCGGAAGGCCGCCCGGCAGGTGGAGAGGATTTCCTCCTCGGAAAGATTTTTGTTGATGGCATCCCGCAGCCGCTGGCTCCCCGCTTCGGGAGCAAAGGTCAGGCCGCTTTTCCGCACCTTGGCAATCTGGGCCAGCAGCTTTTCGGAGCAGCTGTCGATCCGCAGGGAGGGCAGAGCAATGTTGATCTGCCGCTCCTGTGTCCAAGGGAGGATGTTGTCCAGCAGCTCCTCTAACCCCTGATAGTCGCTGGTAGAAAGGCTGGTGAGGGAAACCTCGTCGTAGCCGCTGGTGTCGGAAAGATTGAGGGCGTCCCGGTTCAGGGTTTCCGGGGACTTATCCCGGATGGGCCGGTAGATGAACCCCGCCTGACAGAAGCGGCAGCCCCGGATGCAGCCCCGCTGAACCTCCAGCATGGAGCGGTCATGAACAATATCGATAAAGGGCACCACAAAACTCTTGGGAAAGGGAACCTTGTCCAGCTCCCGGATGATCCGCTTGCTTACCTTGGCGGGGGCGCCCTCTTTGGGGGTGATGGCCTGAATCGTGCCGTCCTCCCGGTAGGTCACATCGTAAAGGGAGGGCACATAGACCCCGGGAATTCCAGCCGCCCGGCGCAGGTACTCCTCCTTGGAGCAGCCCTCCTGCTTGGCCTGCCGGTAGAGGTCGATGAGCTCCAGATTGACCTCCTCCCCTTCCCCCAATACAAAGAGGTCCACAAAATCGGCCAGAGGCTCCGGGTTGCAGGCACAGGGGCCTCCCGCCATGACAATGGGGGCAAGGTTTTTCCGGTCTGCGCTGCGCACGGTTAGCCCCGCTAAATCCAGCATGTTGAGCAGAGTGGTATAGCACATCTCGTATTGGAGGGAAAAGCCGATGAAGTCAAAATCCCGGATGGGCTCCAGACTTTCCAGCCCGTACAGGGGGGTGTGGTGCTCCCGCATTTGGGCTTCCATATCGGCGGCGGGGGCAAACACCCGCTCGCACCAAATATCCTCCCGGCTGTTTTTGATGGAGTAGAGAATCTTCATCCCCAGATGGGACATGCCGATCTCGTACAAATCGGGAAAACAAAACGCAAAGCGAACCGAAACTTTGTCCGGCTCCTTGATGATGCTGCCTAGTTCCCCACCGATATACCGGGCTGGTTTTTGCACCTGCTCCAGAATCGGCTCCAGTTTTGCTTCCAGGGACAAAGAGGTACCTCCTTTAAATGGGAAAGAAAATGTAATCGCAGGGCAGGCCCTTGCAACATCAGAGTGTTGCCGGTGATCCTGCCATAGTTTTGATTTGTCAGCTTGGCGGGATTTTACCCCAAGTGTGGGGATAAAAGTCCCCTGCTATTTTAAAGGCCGACGGCATAGGGCAAGGGGAATGCCTTGGATACCGGGCTATTCCCTGTTAGATCCGCCAGCAGTCGCACTTTACCTTAATATCTGCCGATATCCCCCCGGTACTGCATTCCGGGAAAGGAGATGCCGCCTGCGGCCTTATATGCTGTTTGGAGGGCATCGTCCAGATTATCCCCCACGGCGGTGACTCCCATGACACGGCCCCCCGCCGTCACAAAACGGCCGTCGGCCCTGCGGGTTCCCGCATGGTAGACCACGGCGCCGCTTTGGGCTGCCTGTCCCGAATCTTCCAGCCCCTCGATGGCAAGGCCCACGGGGTAAGAGCCGGGATAGCCGCCGCTGGCCAGCACCACACAGGCCGCGGCTCCCTGCTTCCAGGCCACGGGGGTCTGGGCCAGAGTGCCTGACCGGGTGGCCAACATAATCTCCACCAGATCGGATTCCAGCAGGGGCAGCACCACTTGGGTTTCCGGGTCGCCAAAGCGGCAGTTGTACTCAATGACCTTGGGGCCTTGCGGGGTGAGCATCAGGCCGAAGTAGAGGCAGCCCCGGAAGGGACAGCCCTCCTGTGCCATGGCCTGCACCGTGGGCAGAAAAATTTCCTCCATGCAGCGCTCCGCCAGCTTGGGGGTGTAGTGGGGATTGGGGGCAATGGCTCCCATTCCTCCGGTGTTAGGGCCCTCGTTGCCATCGTAGGCCCGCTTGTGGTCCATGGAGCTGACCATGGGAACCACCGTTTTGCCGTCGCAGAAGGCCAGCACCGACACCTCCGGCCCGGTGAGGAACTCCTCTACCACAATGCGGCTGCCGCTTTCCCCAAAGATTTTATCCTCCATCATCCGGCGGACAGCCTCCTCGGCTTCAGCCAGATTCTGGGCGATGACCACACCCTTGCCCAAAGCCAGACCGTCGGCCTTGATGACACAGGGCCAGCTATTCCGCGCCTGGATGTAGGCGGCAGCCAAAGCCGCATCCTCAAAGGTGCGGTGAGCCGCCGTGGGGATGTGGTACTTTTCCATCAAATCTTTGGCGAACACCTTGCTGCCCTCGATGGCGGCGGCGGCGCGGTTGGGGCCAAAAGCGGGAATGCCCCGGGCCTCCAGAGCGTCCACCATTCCCATGCAGAGGGGATCGTCGGGAGCCACCACCACCAGATCAAAGGCCTGCTGTGCGGCATAGTCCACCATGGCGTCCAGATCGGTGGCTTTAATGTCCACGCAGAGGGCATCGGCGGCGATACCCGCATTGCCGGGGGCACAGTGAATCTCCCGCGCCTTGGGGCTTTCTTTCAGCTTGCGAACCAGAGCATGCTCCCGGCCTCCGCCGCCCACTACCAATATCTTCAACAGTATCACAACCAGTTCTTTTAATCTTTATTGGATGGAAGAAAAACGCCTTGGTTCGGCGTTTTCTCCTTGCAGTACTTCTAAATCCCGGGGGAAGCCAAGGCCCTGCCGGGCAAGGCTCTCCGCGCTTGGTTCTTTTTTAATGCTTGAAGTGGCGCATACCGGTAAAGACCATGGCGATGCCCGCTTCGTCACAGGCTTTGATGGAATCCTCGTCCCGCATGGCTCCTCCCGGCTGGATGATGGCGGTAATCCCCGCCTTGGCCGCCAGCTCCACGCAGTCGCTGAAGGGGAAAAAGGCGTCGGAGGCCATGACGCTGCCTTTGGCGTTGTTCCCCGCGTATTTGACCGCCAGTTCTAAAGCGGTGATCCGGTTGGTTTGCCCCGGGCCCACACCCACGGTGCCGTTTTCCTTGGCCAGCACAATGGCGTTGGATTTGACGTGCTTAACCACCTTCCAGGCAAGGCGCAGCTGCTCCATCTCCCCGGCGGTGGGTGCCCGCTTGGTGACCACCTTTATAGCATCCTCGTTCATCAGCTGGGTATCCAGCTCCTGCACCAACAGGCCCCCCGCCACCTTCTTCATATCCAGCATGCCGGGGGTGTTGCTCTGGGCAAGGGTCGGCAGCTCCAACAGGCGGATGTTCTTCTTCTGCTCCAGAATCTCAAGGGCCTCGGCGGAAAAAGCGGGAGCCAGAATGATCTCCAGAAAGATTTCGCTCATCTTTTGGGCGGTGGGAGCGTCCACCTCCCGGTTGAGGGCAACGATTCCCCCAAAGATGGAGACGGGATCGCTGTCGTAAGCGTTTTGGTAGGCTTCCAGCAGGGTGTCCCCCAGCCCGACGCCGCAGGGATTAGCGTGCTTGACCGCCACGGCACAGGGCTTTTCGCTGCCGAACTCCTTGAGGGTATCCAGAGCGCCGTTGGCGTCGTTGATGTTGTTAAAGCTAAGCTCCTTGCCGTGGAGCTGCTTTGCCGCCGACAGCACGTTGCCCTTTTTGCCCACCTCCCGGTAGAAGGCCCCCTGCTGATGGGGATTTTCGCCGTAGCGCATCTCCTGAACCTTTTCGTAAGTGCAGGTAAGCCGCTCCGGGAAGAGGGGGGTGTCCTCACATTGGCCCCGCAGGTAATTGGCGATCAGAGCGTCGTAAGCGGCGGTGTGCTCAAACACCTTGGCCGCCAGCTTGAACTTCAGCTCCCGGGAAAGCTCCTTCCCCTGCTCCAGCTGCTCCAGAATTTTGGGGTAATCCCCGGGGTCCACCACCACCGCCACATCCTGCCAGTTCTTGGCGGCGGCGCGGATCATGGTGGGACCGCCGATGTCTATGTTTTCCACCGCGTCCTCCAAGGTCACCCCATCCTTGAGGATGGTCTCCTTAAAGGGGTAGAGGTTGATGGCCACAATATCGATGGGGGTGACCCCCAGCTCCTTGATTTGCTCCATGTGGGCGGGGTTGCCCCGCATGGCCAAAATCCCCGCGTGAATCATGGGGTGCAGGGTTTTCACTCTGCCATCCAGACATTCGGGAAAGCCGGTGATCCGGCTCACCTCGGTGTTTTCTACCCCTGCCTGAGTCAGGGCCTTGGCGGTTCCCCCGGTAGAGACAATCTCATACCCCAGCTTTGCCAGTCCCCGGGCAAATTCTACCGCTCCGGTTTTATCGGAAACACTGATTAATACACGCTTTTTACTCATCGCTATTCCCCCCGCAATTGTCGTCGATGTGTCCTGTCTATTCTAAAGTAAGCCGCAGTTTCGGCTTTTCATCTTCTTTGTCCCGGCAGAGCATGGCCACGGCCTGAGGCAGAATCTCCCACTCTGCCTGCTCCATCACCCGGCGCTGAAGGGTCTCGGGGGTGTCTCCCGGCTGGACCTCCACCGCCTTTTGCAGCAAAATCTCTCCCCCGTCCACCACCTCGTTGACTAAATGGACGGTGGCTCCCGTCACCTTGACCCCCCGGTCCAGCGCTGCCCGGTGAACCTTCAGACCGTACATCCCCGGGCCGGAAAAGGCGGGGATGAGGGAGGGGTGAACGTTGATGATGCGGTTTTGGTACCGGGCAAGGATACCCGGGCCCAGCACCGACAAAAATCCCGCCAGCACCACCAGATCGATTTTGTGGCGGGCCAGCTCGGCGCAGAGCATCATGTCAAACAGTTCGGGAGCCAATTCCTTGCGGGATACCACCGCCGTGGCAATTCCCGCCGCGGCAGCCCGTTCCAGCGCATAGGCCTTCCGCTTGAAAAGATGACCAGCACGATCTCTCCCCCGGGGAGGCCTCCCCGCTGCTGGGCCTCCAACAGTGCCTGCAGGTTGGTGCCGCCTCCGCTGACCAGAACCGCGATGCGGGTCATATAAACAACCATTCCTTTCTCTTGCGTTTAGATACAAAACAACCTTAAAAAAAAATAATTGTTTTGTACATCCATCGCGGTTCTCGCCGCAAGCGAGGAGCGATTGGCACATCAGAGCTTGCGTGATGTTTCACGTAAGCTCTACCCCGCCTTCTCCTGCTGTCACCCTGCCGATGGGGTAGGCTTCTACTCCGTTTGCCCGAAGGATGCTCACCGTTTTATCGGCATCTTCCGATGCCACCACGGCGCACATCCCCACCCCCATGTTAAAGGTGTTAAACATATCCCGCTGGGGAATCTTCCCCTCCTTGGCGATGACGTCAAAGATGGGGGGAGTTTTTACCGTGGCCAGCTCAATCCGGGCGCCTAAGCCCTTGGGCAAGGCGCGGGGGATGTTTTCGTAAAAGCCGCCGCCGGTGATGTGGCTGAGGGAGTGGATGTTCACCTGCTCCAACAGGGCCAGAATGGGCTTTACGTAAATTTTGGTGGGGGTGAGCAGATCTTCTCCCAGCGTTTTGCCCAGCTCGGCTACATACTGATCCACCCGGCCTTTTTCTTCTACCCGCAGGGCCTTGCGCACCAAAGAAAATCCGTTGGAATGGACCCCGGAAGAAGGCAAAGCAATGATCGCATCTCCCGCCCGGACGTTTTCGCTGTCCAGAATTTTTTCCCGGTCGGCGATGCCTACGGCAAAGCCCACCAGATCGTATTCATCCTCGGCGTAAAAGCCGGGCATCTCGGCAGTTTCCCCG
>CALCSA010000285.1 GCA_937894185.1 uncultured Clostridia bacterium
TCTTGGGAATGTTGACAGCCCTATTAGTATAAACAAATCCTGTCCCATTGTCAAGAGTTTTTGTTGCCCGACTGATTTTTTAAAATCCGGCGGGGAATTTGGTTTATATCCTCTCTATGAAGAAAAAACCTCCCGTGCCCCCAGCCCGGGACGGGAGGTGAATCGCATAGGCTATTGCTGTGGTGCCGGAGGCTTTTTGCTGCCCTTATCCCGGCGGCGAGGCCTTGCGCGGCGGCCTTCGGTCTTGCGCTCGGACTTTTTCTCCTGCTCCTCCTCCGAAGCCTCGCGGCGCTCCGCCACAGGAGCGGCCGTCTCCCCTTCTTCCCGGCGGTCGGCCCTGCTGGGGCGAACCTGATCCTTATGAAAGACGGTGACGGTGCCGTTTTGAAATTTTTCCAGCGCCACCTTCAGGTTCCCCGTCATCAGGGAAACCTCGGTGATGACTCCCCGGCCTTCGGGGGTCTGGACATGGGTTCCCACCTTGGGGGTGGTTTTGATGAGATCCTCATAAGCGGCCTGCTCGTACTTGAGGCAGCACATCAGCCGTCCGCAGGTACCGGAAATTTTGGCGGGATTAAGAGAAAGCCCTTGCTCCTTGGCCATTTTGATGGATACGGGCTGAAATTCTCCCAAGAAGGTGGAGCAGCAGAAGGGCCGGCCGCAGATGCCAAGGCCTCCCAGCATTTTGGCCTCGTCCCGCACGCCGATTTGCCGCAGCTCGATCCGGGTTTTGAGGACACTGGCCAAATCCTTCACCAGCTCCCGGAAGTCCACCCGGCCGTCGGCAGTAAAATAAAACAGAATCTTGTTGTTGTCAAAGGTGTATTCCACATCGATCAGCTTCATGTCCAGATTGTGGCTGCGCACCTTTTCCTGACACACCTGAAAGGCGTAGGCTTCTTTTTCCTGATTGCGCTTGAGCCGGTCCAGATCCTGCTTGTTGGCCAGACGCATCAACTTTTTGAGAGGCTGAACCACATCCTTTTCCGGCACTTCCCGGTTGGGAGTGACCACCTCCCCACACTCGGTGCCCCGGGATGTTTCCACAATCACCTGATCTCCAGCAGAAACCTGCTGGCCATCGGGATCGAAATAATAAATTTTGCCTGCGCTTTTAAAGCGCACGCCGATAATTTCCGCCATAAGTTACTCCTTATCGTTCATGGCCTGACTGATTCCGGCACAAAGAGCACTGCCCAGCAGCAGTCCCCCCACATTGCTGTATGCGGCGGCCGTTATCCTCTCTATTATAGCAGTTATCCCCACAAGCTGCAATTGGGAAAACCCGGCCACCTTGTCCCCCTCCAGCAGAAGGCCGGTCACCTGAGAGGATATGGCCTCCAGCAGGGCGGTCATCCCCGGCCTGTCCCGCTCGTAGGGCTGCAGCCGGGCCAGTGCGGCGGCTTCCCGCCCTTTACCCAGCAGCTCCAGTACCTGACGGGCACATTCCCGGTGGCCTTGGGCTTTGCCGTCATCCTCCTGGGTCAGGGCCTCCAGAGCAAGCCCGGGACTCCCGGCAGCATCTCTAGCCGCCTGCAATAGCTCCTCCCGGGAACGATTGGGGAGATGCTCTGCCAGAATATCGGCGCAGGTTTCCACATCGGGGAGGGAAAGAGCGATCACCGTCACCCGGGAAAGGATGGTCTCCAGCAGCAGCCCCCGGCTTTGGCAGGTGAGTAGAAACACCGTGGAGGCGGGAGGCTCCTCCAGCACCTTAAGCAGGGCGTTCTGCGCCTGCTCGGTCATATGTTCTACATCCTCCAGCAGCAGGACCTTTCGCTCTCCCTCGTTGGGGGCCACGTAGGCCTGCGCCCGCAGCTGGCGCACCGTGTCCACGTGGAAGGACTTGGCTTTGCCTTTTTCCCC
>CALCSA010000286.1 GCA_937894185.1 uncultured Clostridia bacterium
GTGATGAAGGGATTGCAGGCTGGCTTGCTTCATTCACCGGGGACTTTTGTTCCCCGGTACTTTTTTTGGCAAAATTCTCCGGGGCGTTTTTTTCGGGCGTTTTTTACAGGGTGAGTTCCAACTGCGCCAACCTGCCGTTCCCCAAAAAATGCGGCAGAGCTGCCGAAGCCGGGTTCTTCCGAGCCCGGCCGACAAACTCTGCCTGCAAGGGAATATCTGGGTTATACGGGACAGCTTTGCACCGGGGAATCAGGGCTGCCTCTTTAAAATTGCGTCTGATTGTTGCCAAGCTGATGGACGGCGTTGGCAATGCGGTTTTTGGCGTCCTCTCCCGTTGCCGCCCCTTGAATATGGCGGATCATCGAGGCCTTTTCCGCATGGGTCATCTGGCCGAATGCGGTCATGGCTTTGGGATTTTGGGCAAGCTCCATTCCAAGACCCAAGGGCAGGTCCGGCCCATCGGGATTTATGCCAATTCCGATAAAGTTGTTATCCATGGTGCTTCCTCCTGCTTTTTGTTCTGGTTGCGAGGGAATTTAGCGGGTTTGCGCTGTATGGCTGCGGCAAAGGGATAAGAATTGCCGGATGTTCTCCTCCTCCGACCGGCGGTCGACTCCGGTGCGCCCCAACCGGTCACAGAGGCCCAGCAAAGCGACCTCATCAAGATCGGTGCGCTCCATCATCCCCGGGATGTCGGCAAAGGGCAGCCCCTTTACCACATACAAAATTTGCATATGGTAGTGGATCAGATGGCAGACAGCGGATATAAATTGCGGCTCCTGATTTAGGGCGCTCAGGAACTTTTCGGCCAGCACCGCCCCGGCTTTGTCGTGGTTGTAGGCGGTGATCCGCCCTTTTCGGATTTTGGTGGTGGCGGGCTTTCCAATGTCGTGGAGCAGGGCCGCCCACATCAGCACCCGGGGATGGGCGCTGCGGTCTTTCCTCTTTGCCGCCTCATCCACCACCAACAAGGTGTGGTTCCACACGTTGCCTTCCGGATGGTGCAGGGGAGACTGCCCGGTTTGCTGCATGGCTTTGAGGAGATGGAATGGATGCAGATCCAGAACAGGCGCATGGGCTATAGAGGCAAGATACTGCGATGGAGCCCTGTCCTCAAGGAGATGCCGCTCCATTTCCCAAAATACATCCGGTGCCTGCATGGATTATCGCTTGGTGTTGGGACCCAACGCCTCTTTTTTGGAATTGTGGGGCTGAAAAGAACCCTCTCCATTTCGCGCCGCTTCCAAGGAGCTTTTTTCCTCCAGATTGCCTTGCGGGGGCCGCTTGGCGCTGCTTTCGGCGCTGGGGATGGGGCTTGCTTTGTTTTTCATCCTATCAAGGCCTTTCTATCTGCTGTTTGTAATCATTGTTCTTCCCTTTGAGTCAATTATACTTCAAGGCGAATGGCAAATTGTGAGCAGGGCATTCCAATTTAAGCCGAGGGTGTTATGGAATGACTGCGTTGCCGGATAACATGAATGCGCCGCCGCTCACCGCAGAGAGGCAATAAAAATTCCATGACCGAGGGGTTCTTTGCACGTGATTGAGGAATACTAACGGAAAAACTGGGAGAAAAGTGATGGAACACACAAACCATTTAATCCAAGAACGCTCGCCATACCTTTTGCAGCACGCCCACAACCCGGTGGATTGGTATCCTTGGGGCGAGGAGGCGTTCGGCAAAGCCAAGGCAGAGCAAAAGCCGATCTTCCTTTCCATCGGGTACAGCACCTGTCACTGGTGCCATGTGATGGAAAGGGAATCCTTTGAGGACCATGAGGTGGCGGCGGCTCTCAACCGGGATTTTGTCGCCATCAAGGTGGACCGGGAAGAGAGGCCGGATATTGACGCGGTGTATATGAATGTCTGCCAGATGCTGACCGGCGGCGGAGGCTGGCCCCTCACCGTATTCCTGACGCCGGAAAGCAAGCCCTTCTACGCCGGCACCTATTTCCCCAAGCACCGCCGGTACGGCCAGCCGGGCCTGCTGGAGCTGCTGGACGCCATTGCGAAGGCATGGAGGGCGGACCGCAAAAGCCTGCTGGAATCGGGGGAGAAAATCACCGCCGCTCTGTCGGCCGAAGAACTCCATGGCGGCCATGCTCTGGATAAAGCTCCCATCCATCAGGCGGTCTGGCATCTGGAACAGAGCTTTGACAAACGCTGGGGCGGCTTTGGCCGGGCACCTAAATTTCCCATGCCTCATAACCTGATCTTTCTGCTGCGATGCCATCTGCTGGGGGTGGGAGAGCGCTGCCTAGAAATGGCGGAAGAAACCTTGCGGGCCATGTACCGGGGCGGCATCTTCGACCACATTGGCGGCGGATTTTCGCGCTACTCTACCGATGAGCGGTGGCTGGCGCCCCACTTTGAAAAGATGCTCTACGACAACGCCCTGCTGGTGACCGCTTACACGGAAGCTTACCAGATAACCGGGAATGAATTGTACCGGAGAATTGTGGAAAAAACGCTGGAATACATTCGGCGGGAAATGACCTCGCCCGAAGGCGGCTTCTACTCCGCTCAGGACGCCGACAGCGAGGGGGAGGAGGGGAAATACTATACCTTCACCCAGCCGGAAATTATGGAGGTGCTGGGGGCAGAGAGCGGCCGCCTCTTCTGCGAGGGATACGGCATCACCGTCAAAGGAAATTTCGAGGGGAAAAGCATCCCCAACCGGATTGGCAAAGAAAACGCATTGCCTGATTCTGGGATGGAAGCTCTGCTGTCAAAGCTGTATGAGTACCGGAGCGGGCGCTACCGGCTGCACAAGGACGACAAAATCCTCACCTCTTGGAACGCCCTGATGATTGCCGCTTATGCCAAAGCATACGCCGTTTTTGGCGACAAGGGGTATCTGGATAGCGCCCAGCAAGCCTGCCGATTCCTCACAGAGGAATTGACGGCGGCCGACGGCACTCTTTTGATCAGCTACCGGGATGGAAAAGCCGGTGGGCAGGGTCTGCTGGACGACTACTCGTTTCTGGCATGGGCCTGTCTGGAGCTGTACGAAAGCACCTTTGCGGCTGCCTATCTGGAACGGGCCTGTGAACTGATGGATCAGGTCATCGTCCGCTTTGGCAGTGATACCGGCGGCTTCTACCTTTCACCCGAGGATGGCGAGAGCCTGATCCTGCGGCCGAAGGAGCAATATGACGGCGCCATGCCCTGCGGCAATTCCGTCGCCGCTTGGTGTCTGGCCCGCCTGTCCTCCCTGACCGGGGAAGCGCGCTGGCAGGAGGCGGCCGACTGCCAGCTATCCTGTTACGGCGCATTCTTTCGGCGGCAGCCCAGCTCCGTCACCTTTGCGCTGCTGGCTCTGATGCAGGCGGTGTATCCCACACAGGAACTGGTCTGTGTTATGGCGCAGGAAGGGGAGAAGGATGCACTTGCCCAAAAACTGGGGAAGATCCCCCATCCGCAGACGACCACTCTGGTCAAATCCCCACAGGATCAGGAAGCCCTGTCCCCCATGGTACCTTTTACCGCAGACTATCCCATACCGGAGCAGGGAGTGATGTACTACCTCTGCCGGAACCGGCAGTGCGAGACTCCCACAACGGATTTCGAGGCGATCCACCGCAGACTGTGATGCAACTGCCATAGGGCCTACCCGTTTTGAATACAGACACCCCGTTAAAACAGAAAGTCTGTTGCGCTGGTCCACTGACCGGGGTTCACGAGGATGCTCTAGGGGGCAAAAAAGCCTAAAACAAAAAATGATCCAATAGAGGAAACAGGCATCAGCCGGTATAGCGGATGCCTGCGATTTTATCGGGTATTGGAGATTTATCATGAATTCATCTTATGAATCGGTGATTTGGCCGGAGCACAAGCCGCCGGAAGAAGCCGACACCTATAGGCAATGCGAAATATGCTCCCCGAAGTCACGCCTTATTTGGGGTGAAGGAAATTCCAACGCTCCCGTTGCCGTTATTTTGGATAATCCAGGGGCTCGGGAGGATAGGGATGGAAGGGAATACGTTTGCGGCACAAGGCAGACCCTTCAAACGGCTTTGCATCAGTCTAATCTGCCGGCAGAGGACATCTATTTAACGTATCTGCTAAAATGCCGGCCCCTGCGCAAGTACAACAAAGAGGCAGTCAGAGCATTCAGCAGGCCTTTTCTTGTCCGGCAGATAAAGGAGATGAACCCTAAATTCATCGTTTGTCTGGGGGATGTTGTTGTTCAGACGATGTTTGAGAACGAGGATGCGAATGTAAAGACCTTAAGAGGGGGCTGGCATACTGTTCTGGGATACCCTTGCATGGTATCCTACCACCCGCTGGCTGTCAGAAGGCGGCCAAATCTCATGCCTCTGTTTTTGCAGGATTGGAATCAGTTGGCTTATGCGCTGCAAAAATTCTGGTTGTGGGATAAGGTGTAGCCAGTTTCGTTTCAGCAAGTCCTCAGTCTTAGCAATCGTAAAGCTCCAGTGCGGCAGTCAGCGCAATGACGGTGCGTTTATCTGGCATATATCCCTTGCCGCCCCGGATTTCCGCAGCATCAAGTATCCCAATGTTTTAAGGCGAAAGGCACGACAAGATCTCATGAAAACTTGAGGCCTTATCGCGCCTTTCTTACATCAGAAAACCAGTTTCATCAGTCAGCCTTTGCAGAAGGAATCAATCCGCTTTTTGCTTATTTGCATGCCGCAGGATCGCCAGAAAGCTCTTTTCGCTGATCACATGCTCAATGCGGCAGGCGTCCCCGTTGGCGGTTTCCTCGTCTACAC
>CALCSA010000287.1 GCA_937894185.1 uncultured Clostridia bacterium
GGCAAATCCCCGGAAATCCCCGCAGGCCAGAGTCCGCTCTGCCCCAACTGGTTGCAAAGCTTTGCCTGCTCGTCGCTGCGCTGGGGAAAGAGCAACTGCCCCAAGATGCCGCTGCCCAGCCGTCCTTCTAGAGAGTTCCCCAACAGGGGGGAGGCGGCCGCGGTTTTTTCGTCCAGAAGGCCCTGTTTGCGCATGGCGATAATGGAGCTGACCCCTTCGGCCTCGGTGCGGGAGGCGCAAAGCAGCAGGGTCACCTGCTGCTGCCCCCCCGCCGGAACGTGAAGGTCTATCCGCAGGGCACAGCAGGCATCGGGAATCCCCAGTTCGCTGCCTGCCCCGCCCCCGGAAAACTTCTTCTTGTAGAAGTGCCTTAGGTCCCGGAAGCCCCCGGGAGCCGACATCAGCGCCTCCCGGTGAGTTTCAAAGGTAAACTCCGCCGATTGCTGCAGCAGTCCCACCGTCAGGTAGATTTTGCGGGCGCCGTCTTTATCCCTGCGCAAAAAGGTGAGGGTCTTGGCCTGCTCGTCGTACTTGGCCGAGACAAACAGCTTGGAGTAGGCAGGATGTGCGCTGTAGTCCCGATGGGTGCTCAAGGTGGGCTCCAGATAGACCAGGAGCTGGGCCGCCTGCTTGCGGGGAGAGGTGTTTTTGATCACAATTTGCCGCTGCTCACAACTAATGGTGGGGTGCATCATACAGCGGATGCCCAGCTGCACCTCTTTTTTTTCGGCGTAGTAAGTGACGCTTCTGTCCTGATGCTCTACCCGGTAGGTTGCCTTTTGGTCAAAGTAGGGGGCCTGAGTGGCACAAAGGGTGGTTCCGTTCATCCGCACCAGAGTAAAGATTCCCTGTGCCCGCCGGAGCAGGTCGGTGCTGCGCCGGGTCAGGTCGGTTTCTCCCAAAGCGAGCCATCCGGCTCCCGTATCGGTGAGGATGTCGGTCAGTTCCCCGTTGGTCAGCAAAGTGGCCCGGGGGGCTTGAGCGTGAATGGCCCTGTGTTCTTCCCGGATGACGGGGCGCTCATGTTTTTCGCTTCCCCGGTTTTCCACCGTCAATTCATCGTAAATCACAGTATCTTTGGCAATTTTCTCCTGTAAGAATTCCTGGGCCGAGCGCATATAGTGGTTGCTCATAAAGCGCTTTTGCATTTTATTGCGGAACAGCGCGTTGCAGGAGGCCACCATGCTCATGCCGATGTGATGAGCCATATAGCTGCGGGTGACGGCAAGGCTTTCCTTCCCCACCCGTTCGGCGGTAAAGTCCACCGCCTCAAAAAAACCGTAGCGGCCGTATACTCCCAGCTCCTGCAGGCGGGCCAGATTGGCCATGGAGGAATTGGGAGCCGCGGAAACCGCCAGAAAGGTGGAGTAGGGGGAAATCACCAGTTCCCGGTCCAGATGCCGCTTGACCCCCAGTTTTTGCACGCCGTGGGCCTTGTATTGGTAGTTGAGGTTGTTGTCGAAGGCGTAGAAGGCGCTTTCGCTGATACCCCAAGGCACACCCGCCCGTGCTCCCCTGCGCTTCTGGCAGTAGAGGCAATAGTCCAGCGCCTCCCCCAGCAGGGAGCCGTCGTACACCGGCAGCAGCAGATGGGGCATATAGTATTCGAACATGGTTCCGGTCCAGCTTACCGCTCCGGCGTAGGAGCCGCTGCGGCTCATGGTGCGGCTCAGAGAACCCCAGTGCTTTTTCCCCACCAGCTTCCGGGCCACGGCATAGTAGCTGGTCAGCCGGGCCTCGCTCATCAAAAAATCGTAGTGGGAACCGGTCAGCTCCCCCTGATCCACATCGTATCCAATGGAAAACAGGTTCTTCTTTTTGTTGTACAGGGCGCCCAGATTGGTGTTTTCCACCAGCCTTTCGATGCGGGCGATCAAATCCTTGAGGGCGGGTTTTTCCTGAACCAGTTCCCCCAGTCCTTCCGCCAAAGCCACCAGACAGCAGATGAAGTTTCCGCTGTCCACGGTGGAGACAAACTCCGGCTTGAGGGTATCCAGTGTCAGGGTGTCGTACCAGTTGTAGAGGTTTCCCTCCCACATGGGCAGGCTTTCCACAGTGGAAAGAGTCCGCTCGATGCGAGTGTACAGCCCGTCGGTGTCGATGAAGTCAAAGTCCCGGGCGGCCAGCACCGAAAGGAGCATGATTCCGATGTTGGTGGGAGAGGTGCGGTTGGCCACACGGTATACCGGGCTCTGCTGAATGTTGTCGGGGGGAAGATAGTGGTTTTCGGCGTTGGCAAAATCCTCGTAATACCGCCACATGGCAGCGTTGTAGGAAATTAAGGTATCCCGGTGGGCGGCGGAAAGGCGGGGCTCCTCCTCACTGACCGGGCGGGCGGTAATAAGAGCCAGCACAATCAGCAGGCTAAAGCAAATTCCCACCAGAGACAGAGCCGAAGGGGAGGCTAATACCAAATAGACAAGGCCAAAGGCCTGTGCCGCCCAGAACCGCCTGAGCAAAGGCAAAACGCTGACCGCCCGGGCCTCGCTTTGGGCGGCGGTGGTCCACTCCAGCATCTTCTTCCGGGAGACATAGGTTCTCCATAAAGAGCGAAACACCGCATCCAAAGTGATGATACTTTGGGCAGGGACCATGATGAGCAGAATCAGCCCCTGAGCCATCAGCTCAAAGGCGTGGGGCAGCGTCCGGGTAAAGAACTTGCGGGAAAGGGTGAACAACCCCCCGTTGAGCAGGGAGTAAAAAGCCGCCCAGAAGGAGGAAAAAATGATGCCCAGCAGCCCCACCACCGCCACCAGAGCTCCGGTGGTTCCCGGCAGAAAGAGGGCGGCAATCAGGCAGGCCAGACTGGCCACACTGGTCAGGGAACGGCGGAGGTTGTCCAGCAGCTTGTAGCGGGAAAGAGCATTGATGGGATTCTGATACACCTTGCCGTCCACCCGGTATTGCCTGCCGATGAATTTGATGTTCTGCCAATCCCCCCGCAGCCAGCGGTGGAGGCGGGAAAGCCAGGATCTCATACTGGTGGGGGCGGTATCGTTCATCTCCACGTCGGAGACAAAGGCCACCCGCAGATAGGCTCCCTCCAGAATATCGTGACTTAAAATCTGATTTTCCGGAAACCGGCGGGACAGCAGGGTGTGAAAGGCGTCTACATCAATGAGTCCCTTACCGGCAAAGATGCTCTCCCCAAACAGGTCCTGATAAAAATCCTTATCTCTGGTTTCGTAGGCGGTTACGCCGCCGCAGCCGCACATCACCCGGGAAAAGGCGGTGGCCCGGGCGCTCTTCAGGTCAGGGCTGATTTTGGGAGCCAGAATACCGTAGCCCTCCACCACCACCTGCCGCTCCTTGTCGATCACCGGGCGGTTGAGGGGGTGGACGGCGGCGCAGACCAGAGTTTG
>CALCSA010000288.1 GCA_937894185.1 uncultured Clostridia bacterium
CCGGTGAGGATGCTTTTACCGTGAACCTGACCAATGCGCCCCGCGCCGATTATCCCTATTTTTACCATGTTGCTACCTCCTTATATAGAAGTCAACTTGTTATGCCAACATTCTTAGGCAAAAGGCCGCCGCAGCAATGCGACGGCCTTAACGCTGTCAGGCTTTTGTTTATAGTTTGGTAAAGGGTCCCCGCATGGGAATCTCGTAAACCGACTTCCAGCCGGGTGCAAAGGGCTCCAGCAGATAGGGGGCCATCTCCTCGTTGGTGCGCAGGGTGGTCTTTTCGGGATCGGGAACCTTTCCGGGAGGGAAGGCGTCCAGAATCTCGTCGTTGACCATGGTGAGGTATTTGAGGATGGCAACGATAGGCCGCTTGGCCTTGCGGGCAGAAGCGATGGTGGGAGTGCCCACAACGCCTTCCCGATTGGTGGCCATTTCGATGCTGGACTGGCCTTCACCCTCGCTCCAGCGGTGGGGGCGGCGGTAGGGCTCGATGGATTTGTCAAAGTGGCCGTCGGGCAGATAGCTTTCGCCCCATTTGTCCTGAGCAGCGCTCATGTCCACCATGTCTTTGAACATCAGCAGAGCCACGGAAGTCTCGCACTCGTCGGCGTGGATAAAGGTGGTGTCCAGACTGTCGGGCTTGTTGTTGGGAACAAAGAACTCGCGGACGGCCCGGTGCCATTCCATAGTGCGGAAGATGCCGGGCAGCTGGAAGCGCTTGCAGAATTCCTGAATAGCGGATTCCAGCATCCAGAGATGCCCGTGG
This sequence comes from uncultured Clostridia bacterium, assembly GCA_937894185.1. Taxonomy (GTDB): domain Bacteria; phylum Bacillota; class Clostridia; order Oscillospirales; family Ruminococcaceae; genus WRAV01. The sequence goes on from CALCSA010000288.1 coordinate 770, forward strand.
TTGTTAACCAGAACAATCTTGCGGAAGCCATCGTTCCACAGGCCCAGCATGAAGTAGATCAGGGTTTCCACCACTACTTCGTGGGGCATGTTGATGGTGCCGGGCATACCGATGTGGTGGTAGGGATGTCCGCCGTAGTTGAGGGGAGGGAAGCAAAGGTTAATTTCCCGGTCCTGTTTGGCGGTATAGCGGCGAACACCTTCCAGAATCTGGGTGCACATAAAGGTGTCCAGACCGGTGTTGGCGTGGAGCCCGTGGTTTTCGGTGCAGCCGATGGGAACAAACACGATATCGTTCTTGCGGCGCTTTTCGATCACCTTGCTGCGGGGGGTATTCTGAATATAGGTGCCGGGTTTGCCCAGCTCGGAAGCAGAGGGAATGCCATACTCTTCCAGAACAGCATCCAGCTGCTCCTCGGTCATATCCCAAACTTCTTTCTTGAGACGGCCCACCTGAGTATCCTCGAACATGATACCGGGAACATCTGTCATGATCCAATTGGTCTCTTGTTTCGCCATGGTGTACCTCCTGTTTAAAGTATCCTCCTTCTACCCCGTTACGGGATAAGGGGAGCGCGGGGGGAAAAGTCCCCCCGCATCATCGCCACTATGAAAAGGGCGCTGGTTAGTCCATTACGCAGGTGATCTTGCAGTTGGAGCGGTCGGTCTGCAGGGCAATGATATTCTCGGGGACCTCGTCCAGGGTGACTCTCTTGGTGATCATGGGGATCATATCCATGCCGTCGGCCATGCACTGAATGACGCGGGGGAAGGTGCCGTGGCCAGAGTGGCCCTGAGCGCCGACGATCTGGGCGCGGCGGACCTGCAGAACTTCACCGGTGACAGGTATTTTGGCCTCGGCCCGGGCAACTACCACAATGGTGGCGTTAAGGGTACGGCCTTCCCAGACAGCCTTCTCGATGCCGGGATATACAATGGTGGGCAGCCCGGTGGCTTCCAGATAAAGGGATGCGCCCATGCCATCGGTGATGCGCAGAACTTCTTCTGCAAAGTCCACCTTGGTGGGGTCAATGATATAATCGGCGCCGCCCATCTTGCGGGCAAGGTCAGCACGCTGCTGCTGAGGCTCGGATAGGATCACCTTGGCAGCGCCCATGCGCTTGAGGATCATGCAGGCGGCCAGACCGATAGGACCGGCGCCGCAGATGACTACGTTGTCGCCGGGGCGAATGCCGCCGCCGCGCTCAATCACTGCATTATAGGCCACACAGGTGGGCTCGATCAGAGAACCGGCCAGAAAAATATCGCTTTCATTTTCGTAAGCGGCCCGCAGGGGTTCCAGACTCCAGAGGCAGCGGTCGGGAAGAACAATGTAGTCGGCAAAGGCGCCGTTGACGTTAAAGCCGATTTCGTCCAAACGCTCGCAGTGGTTGGGCCAGCCGTCGGCACAAGGCTGACAGGAACCGCACCACAGCATCTCTTCGGCGCAGACAAACTCGCCGCCCTTAAACTCGCGGTTGGTCACCTTGTCTTTGGCTCCGGGGCCGCCCTTGACTACAATACCGGAAAGCTCGTGACCCAGAATGCTGGGGAAGCCGGTAAGGCCGGGATAGAAGATGTAGCCATCTTCATGTGCCTGAGCCATATGTACGTCACTTCCGCAGATGCCCACAGCCTTCAGCTTAATGAGAACCTGACCCGGGCCCGGCTCGGGAATGTCGTGCTCGCGGATTTCAATTTTAGGGTCTTTCCAAACCAAACTGCCCAGATAAGTCTGAACACCTTCGATATCCTTGGCGCCAAGGGTAAATTCGGGTTTGGGTGCCCATGTTGCATCCAGGGTAACGCCTCTCATTTTCGCCATTACGTTGCACCTCTTTCAAGTATTGTTTGGCCGGCTGCGCCGACTGTGTTTGGGTTCCGTTGCTTTCATTTGCCATTCCGCTTACAACCTTTTTTGAATAACGCCCGATGTATTTTTAAAAAAGTGTTGTAAACGTTTGCAATTTAGTATATTATATATCCATTCCGATTCAATTGTCAAGAGCAATCTTTTATGTTATAATGACCCATACAATCTATGATAATTTGTTAACAATGCGATGTTCATCGCATATTCGGAGGTTTTACACCGGGGTGACGAGGTGGTTCAAAAGGGGTACTTGTCAAAGGTGCACAGGAAACGTGCGAAAAGATTGTAAACGTTGTCAACCCCAGATTGGAGTGTAGTGAAATGATAGGTGGGAAGGATTCCCGGCGCGTGACCATCAAGGATATTGCGCGGGAGGCCGGCGTCAGCTACGCCACCGTATCCCGGGCGCTGTCGGAAGGAAAGCCCGTCAATGAAAAAACCCGCCAGAAGATTCTGGAGGTGTGCAGCCGGATGGGCTATACCCCCAATTCGGTGGCTCGTTCCATGGTGATGGGGCAGTCCCAGCTGTTGGGGGTAATTATCCCCAGCATCGACAACCCATTTATGTCGGAAACCGCATATCATATCGAGCGATACGCCAGAGAGCAGGGATACAGCATCATGCTCTGTAACTCCTCTCACAATCTTGACTTTGAAGCCCAGACCTTCGAGCTTTTGGTGGGCAGGCAGGTGGACGGGATTTTGTTCTTTCCCTCCCAACGGGAAAGCTACCGCAACATCAAACGGTATCTGGCTCAGGTGCCCACGGTGTTTGTCAACGAACATCTTGGCGATAAGCCGGTGAGCTATGTGGCCACCGACAACTTTCAGGGAACCCAGCTGGGGGTGGAGTATCTGCTGGAGCTGGGCCACCGGGAGATTCTCTATCTGGGCCGGGATTCCAATACCGCCACCCACGAGCTGCGGGCCAAAGGCTACGACCACGCCTGTCAAAAAAATCATTTGACTCCCCTGTTCTGGGACAGCCCCTTTGAGGATACCACCATAGAGGCGGGGTACGAAATGGCCATGGAGCTGTTCCGCAAACCACGATATTACACCGCCATCATGGCCAGCACCGACACTCTGGCTTTGGGAGTCCTGCAAGCGGCAGAGGAATTGGGCATCGCCATTCCGGGAGATATTTCCCTACTGGGATTCGACAACATCCGTTATGCCGCATTACCTAAAATAAATTTGTCCACCATCGAGCAACCCAAGCAGGCTATGGCTACCGTGGCCATGGATATGCTTTTGGAGACCGTCGCCAGCGATTACGAGGCCTACTCCCACCGGATTCTGATTCCCACGCTGGTGCGGCGCAGCTCCTGCGGACCAGTTTCCCGGTCAGGGGAGTAGCTTCATCATCGTCTATCGTTATGATTCAGGAGCCTTTGCCGTCAATCCTCCCGTGAACCGGGAGACAACCGCCAAAAAGGTAAGGAGAGTTCATCATGAAAAAAGTGCGCATCGGCATTGCAGGGCTGGGGCGGCTGGGGATGGCTCACGCCCGAAACATCGCCTATTACACGGCAGGCGCAGAGCTGACCGCCCTCTGCCGCCGGGACCCGGACGCTTTGCAGGCAGCGGGAGGGGAGTTGGGCGTCAAAGACCTGTTCACCGACTTTGACGAGATGCTGCAAAGGGCGGACATCGACGGGGTGGCCATTGTCACCGCCAGCGACAACCACGCCCGACAGGCGGTTCAGGCGCTGCGGGCGGGAAAACACGTCTTTTGCGAAAAGCCTCTGGGCATTTCGGCAGAGGAGTGCTGGCAGGTGGAGCAGGCAGCTTTGGCCCGGCCCGATCTTGTGTTTTTTCCGGGTTTTATGCGCCGTTTTGATCCATCCTATCAGTACGCCCGGGAAAAAATAGACGCCGGACTGATTGGGGAGCCGTATCTGTTTAAGGGATTTTCCGCCGACCCCATGTCCGGCATTGAGGAATGCATCCGGTATGGTGGAAAGGGCTCCGGGGGCCTGTTTATGGATTTGGGCATCCACGACATGGATTTGGCCCGCTGGTTTTTGGGGGAGAACCCCACCGGCGTCTTTGCGCAGGGGGGAAGCTTTCGGTACCCCGTTTTTGCCCAGCGGGGAGACGCGGAGGCCGGCATTGCCTCCTACACCTTTGCCAGCGGAAAGATGGCGGTGCTCCACGCCGGACGGGCGGCTCCCCACGGCTATCACGTGGAGACCGAAATTGTGGGGACCAAAGGTTCCATTCG
>CALCSA010000289.1 GCA_937894185.1 uncultured Clostridia bacterium
TTTCCTGCTCCCGGGGCTCTTTTGTACTGTCCGCACAATTTGGGGCTGTTCATAACGGGAAGGAGGGCTTTTTCTATGATAAAGTAATTTTTCCCCCCCAACCCTATTAAAGCAGGAAAGGGGGGCATTTTTCCTCCAAATTTAACCAAACTATAAATTAAGAATCGTTTTCATATTGACCGTCAGGGAATATCATGCTAAAATGAAAATCACTATCAATTTGGGTTGGAGGTGGGGCAGTGAAGCGTCCGGTCCGATACCGCACCAAACAAAGCAAGGCGATTCTTTCCTATATCGCCTCGCTGAAAGGGGAGCATGCCACGGCCGGCAGCATACAGGCCCATTTTAATGATGCCGGATTTTCCATTGGCATCGCCACGATTTACCGCCATCTGGAACGACTGGTAGAGTGTGGGCAGGTCCACAAGTACACCATAGACGGCGTGTCGGGGGCCTGCTACCAGTACTGCGGAAAAGACGAGGCGGAACACCGCTATATTCACTTAAAATGCGAAGGCTGCGGCGTGGTTTCTCATTATCAATACGATGAACTGGACCATGTAGAGCAGAGCATCTATCAGGAGAGCTCCTTCAGGATCAATCCCCGCAAGACGGTGCTCTATGGAATGTGCGCGGCTTGCGCCCGAAAAGATTAGCCATGAAACCGGCAGGGGAGGGAACACAATGAAACGTCGGAAACAGCAGACCGCCATGGCGCTTTTTCTTTGCCTTGCCCTGATCACGGTGATGATCCTGTCGGCGGCTTTGGTGATCCACCATTCCGGGCATGAGTGCATCGGCCCGGGATGCAGGGTCTGTGACCAGCTCCGCCATGTGGGTCTCCTCTTCCGACAGTTTTCTCTGCTGGCGGCTTGCTTTTTGGCGGTGGCTGCATTATTTCCCCGGAGTTTTTTATCTCTCAGAGAAGCAGCAACCCGGGTAAGGGTGGCCTCACCAGTTGGGTTAAAAGTGCGGCTCAACCATTGAACCGCCTCTGTATCAGGCGCTGCCCGCATCCGCGGGAAACACACAAATCCACTAGAACCAATACGGAGGCTTCTGCTTATGAAACAAAAACGATTTTCCATCCTTATTTTAATCTTGGTGCTGGCTCTCTGTTGCGGCTGCAGCCCATCGGCCGCCGGCCGTGAAAGCACGACAAACAGCGGGGACAACCAGCTGAGCATTGTGTCCACCATCTTCCCGGGGTACGACTTTGCCCGGGAGATCGTGGGGGAAAACGCCAGAGTGACCATGCTGCTCCCTCCCGGATCGGAAAGCCACTCCTTTGAGCCCACCCCTCAGGACATTATCGCCATTCAAAACTGTGATGTCTTCCTCTATGTGGGAGGCGAGTCGGATACCTGGGCCAAAGGCATTTTGGATTCCATGGATACCTCCCACATAACCATCCTCTCCATGATGGATATTGTGGATGTGGTGGAGGAGGAGATCAAGGAAGGCATGGAGCACGACCACGAGGATCATCACGAAAGCAACCACGAGGGCGAACAGGATCATCAGGATACCGAATACGACGAGCACGTCTGGACCTCTCCCATTAACGCTAAAGCCATCACGCAGGCACTGTCCGACGCTCTGTGTCAGCTGGACCCAAGCCATGCCCCCACCTTTCGGGAAAATACCGCCGCCTATCTTGCCAAGCTGGATGCTCTGGATGCATCCTTCCGTCAGGTGGTGGGGGAGGGGCAGCGCAAGACTCTCATCTTTGGGGACCGGTTTCCCTTCCGGTACCTTGTGGATGCCTACGGGCTGGATTACTACGCCGCCTTTCCCGGTTGCTCCAGCGAGACTGAAGCCAACGCCAAGACGGTGGCCTTTCTGGTGAACAAGGTAAAGGCCGAAGGGATTCCAGTGGTGTTTTACATCGAACTTTCTAACGAGAAGATGGCCGACACCATTAGCGAGAGCACGGGAGCTAAAAAGCTGCTGTTTCACTCCTGCCACAATCTCACTAAGGATGAAGTGAAGCAGGGCGTCACCTATCTGGAGCTGATGACACAGAACGTGGAGCATTTAAAGGAGGCGCTGGACTGATATGGCGTTGATCACCTGTCGGGAGGTTGCTCTGGGATATGATACCGGGATCGCGGTGAGCGGCCTGAATTTTGTGGTGGAATCCGGCGATTACCTTTGCGTGGTGGGGGAAAACGGATCGGGCAAGAGCACGCTGATCAAAGGGCTGTTGCGTCTAAAAACGCCAGTGTCGGGGGAAATCCTTATGGGAGACGGTCTCAAGGCCAACGAGATCGGCTATCTGCCCCAGCAGTCGGCCGCGCAGAAGGATTTCCCCGCCGGTGTTCTGGAAGTGGTGCTTTCCGGCCGCCAGAGCAAGCGGGGAGCCCGCCCTTTTTACAGTAAAAGGGATCGGGAAATCGCCATGGAAAACATGGGGAAGTTGGGCATCAGCCACCTGAAGAATCATTGCTACCGGGAACTTTCCGGCGGGCAACAGCAGCGGGCCCTTTTGGCACGGGCCCTTTGCGCCACCGAAAAGCTTCTGCTGCTGGATGAGCCGGTGGCCGGGCTGGACCCCCTTGCCACCCGGGAGCTGTACGATCTGATTGGGATGTTGAACCGGGAGCAAAAGCTGACCATCATCATGGTATCTCACGACATCCGCAGTGCCGTGGAGTATGCCAATCACATTTTGCATCTGGGCAACCAGCAGCTGTTTTTTGGAACCACCGGAGACTATCTGCAAACCGACTTGGCCAAACGCTTTTTGGGAGGTGCCCAAGATGTTTGACGTCATCTTCGAAATGATGTCCTATACCTTTTTGGTGCGCGCCGTCATTGTGGGGCTGCTGGTCTCCCTCTGCGCTTCGCTGCTGGGAGTCAGTCTGGTGCTCAAGCGGTATTCCATGATCGGCGACGGGCTTTCCCACGTGGGATTCGGTGCTCTTGCCATTGCCACCGCCCTCAATGTGGCGCCTCTCACCGTTTCAATTCCCATCGTGGTGGCGGCGGCTTTTTTGCTGTTGCGCCTCAGTGAGAGCAGTAAGATAAAAGGGGACGCCGCCATTGCTCTAATCTCCACTAGTTCTCTGGCTCTGGGCGTTATCTTTATCTCGGTTACCACCGGGATGAACACCGATGTGTGCAACTACATGTTTGGGAGCATCCTTGCCATGAGCCGTGCCGATGTGCGGCTGAGCATCGTGCTCTCTATCTTGGTTCTGATTTTGTTTATCCTCTTTTACCATAAGATTTTTGCCGTGACCTTTGACGAAACCTTTAGCCGGGCGGTGGGAACCAAGGCCGGGATTTACAACATGCTCCTAGCCACTTTAACCGCCATCACCATTGTTTTGGGAATGCGCATGATGGGAGCCATGCTGATTTCGGCGCTGATTATCTTTCCTGCCCTGACCTCCATGCGGCTGTGCAAGCGCTTTCAAACGGTGGTCATCTTCTCGGCGGTCAGCGCGGTGCTCTGCTTTCTGGTGGGAATCTTTTTATCCTACTGGTACTCTCTGCCCACCGGAGCCAGTGTGGTGGCGGTGAATCTGGCGGCCCTTCTCCTGTGCAGTCTGGCGGGAGCGGTGAAGGGTGGTTTGCAGAAGCGGTGAAAATAGGAATGCTTGTTTTGCTGGTGCTGACCATCCATCTGACGGGATGCGTTGGGAGCACCCGTCAAACAGTAGAGTATCCGGCATCTGCGCCCTCCTACCAGTCACAGGAGGAGGAACTCCCGGCTTCATCGTCTGAGATTCAGGAGGCGCAGGCTCCCCACAGCGCAGAAATCGAGGCTCCCACAGGGGATTTGGTGGAGATTGGGGAGCGGCTGTTTATCGCCCAGACCAACGATATCTACCTGAACCCCGAGGACTATCTGGGCAAAACCGTGAAGTATCAGGGCATCTTTAAAACGATGGATTGGGAAGAAACTGGCGAGACCTATCACTGCGTGATTCGCTATGGTCCCGGCTGCTGCGGATACGACGGCGAAGCTGGGTTCGAAGTTGACTGGGCAGGGGATTGGCCTCAGGAGGACGATTGGTGCGAAGTGGTGGGCGTTCTGGAAATCTATGAGCAAAGCGGAATGCGATATCTGCGATTGGCCCTTGACTCCCTGACTGTCTTAAAGGAGCGGGGCGCAGAATTTGTATCTACGTGATCAAAACAGATGACAACCCAAGATAACCCGAGACGACCCGATAAACAGTGTAACAACGCGTGATGACGCGTGGAGCGCGTGAAAAAATATCCTGCCGGTGAGCACTGGAAAAACATAAGAAACACCCACAAAGCCTTATATGAAATGGCTTGGCGGGTGTTTTTGTTTTTCATCCGTTTCTGGGATGAAGTTTAAAACTTAGGGACTACCATTCAGTTGTATGACCTTCTCTGGCATAGTTGCAGGCAAGCGGTCCTCTGGCTCACCAGATGCCGCCTCTTATTTGATAGCTGTTATAGAAAACACAGTCTGTGGGATATGTGACACTTGGCACCAGATTTCCGGCTCCATCGTCCTCTACAGCGACAGTTACCTGAATGGTCTTGGTGTCGTAGGTCATATATTTGTTGGGCGAGGGCGGAATCATTTCGCGTATAGCGTACGAATACTTTCCCGGTTTCGTATAGGACATATCGAACGAAATAAACCCATTTGCCTGATTGGTTGCAGTCATAGTATCGCCGGTATCCAGATCTTCCAGTTGGAACGAAAACATCGTTGCTGTCAGCTGCATGCCGGTCAGCACTTTCTTTAGCTGTATGGTTGTGCTCAGCGGCGGATAAACAAATTGGTTGCGGAATGCTGGAGGCGGTGGGAGAAGTGTTCCCGGAGGCCAAATACCAGCGCTGCACGGTACACTTCTACCGCAATATTTTCTCTGTTGTTC
>CALCSA010000290.1 GCA_937894185.1 uncultured Clostridia bacterium
CTCCACCAGAGCACAGGTGGAAAAGACCGCCTTTACCTGCTCCATTTGCTGGGCAGTGGTGGGCTCCACCCGGCCCAGAGCGATGGCACCCTGCCCCAGCTCCACGGGGGTGTTGGGCATGGCCAGAATCAGGCTGCACTCCCCCACCACCGCCTTGATCCGCTGGGCGGTGACCCCCGCCGCCACCGAAACCAATATGGTCCGGGGTGTCAGGCCTTCTTTCACCTTGGGAAGAACATCCGCCATATTCTGGGGCTTGACGGCCAGAACCACGATCTGGCAGGCCTTCATCATGGCGGGAATGGAGGAAAAGGTGGGGTGTCCCCCTTTTGCGTAGCGCTCCATGCTGGCGGGAATCACATCACAGATGCCGACTTGTTCCGGCGGGATTTTTCCCGAGCCCACCATTCCCTGAATGATGGCTCCGGCAATGTGCCCCGCCCCCACAAATCCAATGGTACAACCGGTCATACCGTCACCTCCTCTTCCCGCAGAAGCTGATCCGCCTTGATGCCGATGGCGCATTCCAGCCGCTTGCGCTCCATCTCGCAGGACAGGGTGTGGGCCTTACGCACATCCCCCTCATACCGGAAGTTGTTGGCGTTGCAGCCCCCCGAGCAGTAGAACTTGGCCCAACACTTCAGGCAATCGGGCTTTTGGTAGACGGTGGAAGCTGCAAAGTATGCCTTCTTATCCTGATCCAGCGTGCCGTCAAAGACGTTGCCCATCTTCCACTGGTCCATTCCCACAAACTGGTGGCAGGGATAGACCTCCCCATCGGGGGTGACCGCCACATACTCGTTGCCGCAGCCGCAGCCCCGCAGCCTCTTGATGGCGCAGGGCCCTTGACTGAGGTCCAACATAAAGTGGAAGAAATTGAGCCCGGTTTTCTTCAGGCGGTGGTCCAATACGGTGGCGGCCAGACGGTCGTATTCGGCAAAGACTTCCGGCAAATCCTCCTGTGTCAGAGCCCAAGGCTCCTTGGAGTCGGAAACCACCGGCTCCACCGAAACTTGATCGAAGCCCAAGTCATACATGGCCAGCACATCCTGACCAAAGTCCTTGTTGTACTTGGTAAAGGTGCCCCGCAGGTAATATTCTCCGTCTCCCCGGCGCCGCACCAGCTTCTGGAACTTGGGGACCACGGTTTCATAGCAGCCGGAACCGTCCACTCGGGCACGAACTTTATCGTTCACCGATTTGCGGCCATCCAGAGAGAGCACCACGTTGCTCATCTCCCGGTTGATGTAATCGATTTTGTCGTCGTCCAGCAGCATGCCGTTGGTGGTGATGGTAAAGCGGAACCGCTTGCCGGTTTCCTTTTCCCGGCCGCGGGCGTACTCCACCACTTCCCGCACCGTATCGAAAGCCAGCAGAGGCTCGCCTCCGAAAAAGTCAACCTCCAACCGCTCCCGGTCGCCAGATGCCGCAATGAGGTACTCGATGGCCTGTTTGCCGGTTTTGGCGTCCATGGTCATTCGGCCCTGATTGTAGTCGCCCTTACCCGCAAAGCAGTAGGTGCAGCGCAGGTTGCAGTCGTGGGAGACGTTGAGGCACATGGCCTTAACAGGGGCCAGCCCCAGCTTGTGCACAAAGGCATCGTGGCCGTCGCCGGCAAAGAGCTCCCCTCCCTCCCAGAGGCGGTACAGCTCCCGGTAGACCTCCTGCACTTCTTCCCGAGGCCAAGAGGACAGCGTTTCCAGAAGAGGCCGGGGGGGTTCCTGTTGCAGCGGAGGGGTCAAGTTCCCCAGCATTTCATAGGCCAGCTCGTCCACCAGATGAACGGCGCCGCTTTCCACATCCAGTACAATCCACAGGTCCTCGTATTGATATCGATGTATCATAATTTATAATCCCTCTACGCAAATAATCCGCCCTGTACAGGCGGAAGGTACCGGCTGTCCTGCAAACAACAGCTTATGGGGGGTAACGGTCTACCCCCCACATCCTCCGGTTTGCAGCCGGGGCCCGGGACATGTTGCTGTCCTGCCCTGCACCCGGCAACCTCATAAAACTATTCCCTTACGCCTGACGCTCGCACTTTTGGTTGGCCACCGTGCAGGAAGTTTTGCAGGCAGACTGGCAGGAGGCCTGGCATTTTCCGCAGCCGCCCTTCTGGGCAGACTCCTTGAGGCTTCCCTTGGCCAGAGTTTTAATATGCTTCATACAATTCACCTCTTTGCGAATTTCACTGTTAAAAAGTATAGCACAGTTTCCCGCTTTTTTCAACGTCTGCGGCGGGGGCGGACATTGACGCCCAACACGCCCCCCAACATGCCGCCCAGCAGCATAAAGACCACCTTAAACAGCGTCAGCATCCCCATATCGTTGCCGGGAAGCCCAATGCCGGCCAACAGCACCAGAATGCTGAGGACTGCTCCGCAGACGGCGCCGTAGGCAAGGCCGTTTTGGCGTTGGGTTCTGGCACAGAAAAACCCGGAAACAAAGGCTCCCGCGATGATGGCGAAAATCGCCATTGGGCTAATCAGGGCCTGTGGTATGCTCTTGACGGAAAGCAGCACCGATAACAGCAGCAAGATGCCGATGCAGGCAACGGCTCCCACCGCCACACTGACGAGTATGGGTCTGGCAATCTGCTCTACGCCGCTTTGTTCCATTTGCTGCGCCCTCCTGCTGGACATGCAAACACCTCCTGAAATGTGTCGAAAAGATTTCTTTCTACACTATATGCAGGGCTTGTTTGCGTTATGCCGGCATGGCAGCGCGGCTTATTCGTCGGTTTTCTTTTTGCCTTTGGATTCGGCCTTGGCCCGGGCTTTTTCTTCCTTGGCGGCCTGAGCGGCCTGTGCCTGTGCGGCAGCACGCTCCCGGGCGCTTTCCTGCGCGGTGAGGTTGGCCTGAATGGCGGACCTGGTCACCCGCAGCTTGGTGTTGGCGGAACCGGACTCGATCAGCACACTTTCGTCCTTCGTGCTGACCACACGGCCCAAAATTCCTCCAACGGTGACAATTTCGTCGCCGATTTCCAGAGCGTTGCGCATGGCTTGGCTTTCTTTTTCCCGTTTCTTTTGGGGACGGATCATAATGAAGTACATCAACCCAAAAATAAGGATCATGGGCATCATCATGGAAAAAATATCGCCACCACCTGCGGCCTGCAGCAAATAGTTCTGCATGGTACACTTCCTTTCTGTTTCAAGGTCACAGCCCCGGAATCGAAAGAAGAAGCCTGCTCGGCCCTTTTTTCCTTTATTGTGAGCCTTAGACCCCGGAATATAGACAAGTAATAGTATAACGAAACAAGGGCCCTTTTGCAAGGACTTTTTGGCCGGATCAGTCCTGTCCTTCGGGAATGCGGGTATCCAGAATGGGAACCATCTCCCGGCGGAAGGACGCAAAGGTGCCGGCCTCGATTTCCTGACGGATTCGCTCCATCAGGGAGTTGTAAAAATACAGGTTGTGGATGACCGCCAGCCGGTATCCCAGCATCTCGTGATAGGCCAGCAGGTGGCGGATATACCCCCGGGAATGGTTGCGGCAGGCGGGGCATTCGCAGGTTGCGTCAATGGGACGGTCGTCCCGGCGGTACCGGGCGTTGCCGATGATCCGCACCCCCTGCCAAGTGAACAGCGTGCCGTGACGGGCGTTGCGGCTGGGCATGACGCAGTCGAACAGGTCGATTCCCCGCCACACTGCTTCGATGATATTGACCGGGGTTCCCACCCCCATGAGGTAACGGGGCTTTTGGGCGGGCATATGAGGCTCCACCGCATCGATGATGCGGTACATTTCTGGCGCGCTCTCCCCCACCGCCAGCCCGCCGATGGCGTAGCCGTCCAGATCCAGAGCGGCGATTTCCTGCATGTGTTGAACGCGCAGGTCCTCGTAGGTGGAACCCTGATTGATGCCAAAGAGCATCTGCTGGGGGTTGATGGTTTCCGGCAGGGAATTGAGGCGGGCCATTTCCTCCTGACAGCGGACCAGCCAGCGGGTGGTTCGTGCAATGCTCTGCCGGGTGTAATCATATTCCGCTGGATTTTCGATGCACTCGTCAAAGGCCATGGCAATGGTGGACCCCAGATTGGACTGAATCTGCATGCTTTCTTCCGGGCCCATAAAAATCTGGCGGCCATCGATATGGGAGCGGAAGGTTACGCCGCGCTCCACAATCTTCCTCAGTTTGGCCAGTGAAAAAACCTGAAAACCTCCCGAATCGGTGAGGATGGGCCCTGACCAGCCCATAAACCGGTGAAGCCCCCCTAAATCACGCACCACGTCGTCCCCCGGGCGCAGGTGCAGGTGGTAGGTATTGCACAGTTCCACCTGACATTTCAGCTGC
>CALCSA010000291.1 GCA_937894185.1 uncultured Clostridia bacterium
AGGAAATCATGGCTGAAACAGTCAAAAAAAAGGTAATCTTTTCGGGAATACAGCCCACGGGAGTCTTTACTCTGGGCAATTATCTGGGGGCGCTGCAAAATTGGGTCAAGCTGCAGGATGAGTACCGCTGCGTTTACAGTGTGGTAGACCTGCACTCCCTCACCATCCGGCAGGACCCCAAACAACTGCGGGCCAACTCCCTTAATTCTCTGGCCCTGCTGCTGGCCTGTGGCATCGATCCGGAAAAAAGCGTCTTCTTTCTTCAGAGTCACGCCTACACCCACGCCGAGCTGGCTTGGGTGCTGGACTGCTACATCCCCTTTGGGGAGCTGAGCCGGATGACTCAGTTTAAGGATAAATCCCAGCGTCATCCCGAGAACATCAACGCCGGACTCTTTAACTATCCCGCTTTGATGGCGGCGGATATTTTAGCCTACAACGCCGATCTGGTTCCGGTAGGGGTGGACCAGAAGCAGCATCTGGAGCTGACCCGCAATGTGGCCGCCCGCTTTAACGGCATTTTTGGGGACACCTTTGTGGTGCCGGAGCCCTACATCCCCAAAGAGGGGGGCAAGATCATGAGCCTTGCGGACCCCACCAAAAAGATGTCCAAATCCGACGATAACCCCAAGGCCTTTATCTCCATTCTGGACAGCCCCGAGACGGTGGTGAAGAAGATTAAAAGCGCCGTCACCGACTCCGAGGCTGAGGTTGCCTACCGGGAGGGCAAGGATGGCGTCAACAACCTGCTGACCATCTACTCCGTGTGCAGCGGGGTTTCCATCGCCGAGGCGGAAAAGGAATTTGCGTCGGCAGGATACGGAGACTTTAAATTGGCCGTGGCCGAAGCGGTCAATACAAGGCTGCGCCCCGTTCGGGAGGAATACACCCGCCTGATTGAGGATAAAGCCTACCTGACCCAGTGCTGCCGTCAGGGAGCCGAACGGGCTCTGGCTCTTTCCTCCCGGGTTTTGACCAAGGTTTATAAAAAAGTGGGACTGGTGGCAAAATAACAGCCGGACTGCAATAGCCCGGCTTATCTTTGCGCAAAATACTCTTTGGGTTCCGGCCTCTTTTACAGCGGAAAGCACAAACCGCTGTGTACCGAGTACACAGCGGTTTGCACCGATTAGTTTGAGGTGTGTTTTGAGGAGGGTAGAGCAATACCAATTCACGTTGCGGCTCGATTCTTGGTACAATTTTATTATACTCTATTCTCCAGAATGTTTGTTACGGCACTGTAAATAAAGCATAACGTTTTCTGCTATATTTTATGAAACAAAAAAGTTGAGGAAGATTGCAACAGGACACCTCAAGTCTGACAGGAGGTACGGTATGGACAAGGTTACACACCGCAGAGAGCGCATTTATCGTTACATTGTGGAGCGAATTGAGGCCGGGTCCGCCCCCAGTGTAAGGGAAATTTGCCAGGACCTTTCGATTAAATCCACCTCCACTGTTCACAGCGATCTCAAGTCGATGGCGGATAAGGGCCAGATTCTACTGACCGAGGGGCTCAATCGGGCCATTCGCCTGCCGGGCCGCAGCAGCGTTTCGGTGCCCTTGGTGGGAACGGTGGCGGCAGGACTCCCCATTCTGGCTGTGGAAAATATCGAAAGCTATCTGCCGGTCAGCAGCAATCTTTCCCGGGGACGGGAGCTGTTTGCCCTGCGGGTTCAGGGAGAAAGCATGAAGGACGCCGCCATTCTGCCGGGGGATCTGGTGGTGGTGGAAAAGAGCACCACGGCCCAAAATGGTCAGATCGTGGTGGCCTTGGTAGAGAACGAAGCTACCGTCAAACGCTATTATAAAGAGGACGGCCACTTCCGGCTGCAGGCGGAAAACGACGCCTTTGCCCCTCTGGTTCTGGATGAGGTGGAGCTGTTGGGTCGGGTCATCTCGGTCATTCGCTATCTGGACTAAACCAACATAAAAAAGAGAGCAGGCGTATCACAGCGTCTGCTCTCTTTTTGTACCGTTGATTTGAAGGATAAGCCTAATCCAAATCTTCCACAAACAGAATTCGGTCATCCCGGCTGCAAATTTCCTTCATGGCAACCAAGGTGAACATCTGCTTACTGAGCAAAGAGAGAAAGACACTCAGAATTTTAAAGTCTCTGGGTGACAGATTGATATATAGATAATTGGTGATGGCCGCCAGAACGGCGTTAAGCTCACACGGAGACATAA
>CALCSA010000292.1 GCA_937894185.1 uncultured Clostridia bacterium
CTGCAACAGCTTGCTGACAATATCGGTGCCGCCGGTGGTAGCACCCATCCGCAGGATAATGCCCAAGCCTGCGCCGATCATCACTCCGCCGCAGACCGCCGCCAGCATGGGGTCCTCTACCGGTGTTGGCATCCACGCCGTCAGATCGATGAGCAGGGAGGACAAAACAGTGGCAATAGCCGTACCAATGATAAAGTTGCTCCCCAGTTTGTGGAAGGCCAGTACCAGCAGGGGAACGTTCATAAGAATAATGGAGACACCCACCGGGAATCCGGTGAGATGGCCGATGACCATAGCAAGGCCGCTGACTCCGCCGGGGGATATTTTAAAAGGGTCCAAAAACAGATTGTAGGCCAGAGCATACAACAGACAGCCTATGGCAATCAGTCCAGTCTGCCGGATTTTTCTTCTTGCAGCGGCGATCATCTTCAAAGCCTCCCTTTTTTCCAACTTACCCCATTATAGCCTACACTCCAATGGCCCATCTGTCAATATCTTGTCCCGTAATATCCCGGTCTTGCAAAACAGGGCAGCCCATCCTTTTTTTGCTGGTCTTAAAATAATCCCCCAAGTTTTGCATTAAATAATATGTAGATTTTGTGGTAACAGCTCCATCATTGCCATTGGAATGCCGGATTTGCGAAAATTACCGCTCAGCCTCATGGCCGGAGAAGGTAAAGGAGCAGCAACAGGGCTCTGGGCAACGCTCCCGGCAGCGGTGGGTCCTTGTGGAGCTTTGCCAAAAATTCGGCAGGGTTTTGCTGCTGCAACAGCCCCGCTCCATAGGTTACCATGGCGGATGTTTTGGCTCCGCTTTGAGCCAGATGGCGATTGAGGTAGCGGCTTGCGGTGTCCAAAGCGGCTTTGCGGCCTGCGGGCCCATCGGGAGGTGTATAGATGGCGTCCAGCGTCTGTTCCATCAGTTCCTTGCGCAGGGGCAGCGGCAACGCAAGCAACGTATCGGTCAACCCATGCACCAGATGGCAAAGGGGACTTTTGTTCCCGTCGGCATCAAGAATCATCTCCCCTGCCTCGCCGGTCTGGAACATAAAGTTGGAGTGGGGATACATCACATCCTTCATGGTGGGGTCCTCCCCGGTGGGATCAAACCGGGAGGCGACAATCCGGGGCTTGACCGGGTGGTCCAGCAGGGAGGAAACGATGTCGTACCGGTTTTGATAGAGGACCAGCCGGTCCCCCAGCTCCCCGATGGGAGTTTGGTACTGCTTTAAAAACTCCTTGCAAAATCCGGGAGCGTTAAAGGTAACGGCGCCCTGAATCCTTGAACGCACCGAATCGGGGGCAGCCATGGCAGCGTAAGCCGCCAGATTTCCACCCAGAGAGTGCCCGGTCACCCAAAGCTTACCCGGTCGGTGGCCGTACAGGTTCCAGTAGCGGTCCACCATAGCCTGCTGGGGAGTCTTGCCGCAGAGGATCAGGGAAAAATCGGTGACGTAATCGTTTTTGAAGTTGGGATTGCCCAACATCTCACTGCCCCGAAAGGCCACCACCCGTTCCCCTTGGGGGGAACGATAGGCGCAGCCGTAGAACCCCGTTTGCCGGGGAGCGTTGTCGTCCAGCACATCGGTAATCTGCCAATCCAGCAGCTCCTTGGGGGCCGACTCCAGCATCTCCTTCCACAATTCGTATTCCCTCGGGGATTTGCGAAAGCGCTTTTCCAGCAGCCGCTGGCCCGCCTGTGTGTGGAGGTAAAAGTTTACGGTATCTCCCACCGTTGTGGTTTTGCCCTGCTGGGGCGGCAGGTTGAGATACACAAGCTGCGAAAAAAATTGTATGGCTTCGGTTGTCACCCTCACCCCTCCTTTGCATCTATGCCAGTTTATGCAAAGATGGCAAAAAAGGGGATTCACCGGCTGGAAAAAAGAAGAAAAGCCGCCCCAAAGCAGCTTTTCGTAAATGACAGCGGATTTCAGCCGCCGGATGGGGCTGCGATTCCGGCTGGTTAAATCTGCTTTTTGATGCGGGTGAGGGCTGCCTTTTCCAACCGGGAAACCTGCGCCTGAGAAATCCCCACCTCTTTGGCTACCTCCATCTGGGTTTTTCCCACAAAAAACCGCAGGGAAAGAATCTTCTTTTCCCTCTCCCCCAGATTTTCGATGGCTTCCTTAAGGGCAATCTCGTCCAGCCAATCCTTGTCGCTCTGCTTATCCCCCACCTGATCCATGACGAAGATGGTGTCGCCGCCATCGTTATAGGCAGGCTCGTAGAGAGAGATAGGCTCCACAATGGCTTCCAGAGCCATCACCACATCCTCTTTTTTCATTGCCATTTCTTTGGCGATTTCTTCCACAGTGGGTTCCCGGTCGCT
This sequence comes from uncultured Clostridia bacterium, assembly GCA_937894185.1. Lineage (GTDB taxonomy): Bacteria > Bacillota > Clostridia > Oscillospirales > Ruminococcaceae > WRAV01. Next base: position 2,330 of record CALCSA010000292.1, read on the forward strand.
TTGGGCGGTTAACCACTCCTTGATCTGCATGGCTTTGTACGCCGTATCCCGCAGGGAACGGGATACCCGAATGGAGTTGTTATCCCGCAGATACCGCCGAATCTCCCCGATAATCATGGGAACGGCATAGGTGGAAAA
>CALCSA010000293.1 GCA_937894185.1 uncultured Clostridia bacterium
ACAGGATCAGGCCCTGCCCCCGGGAACCTGCGCTCTTTATTTGGGGGGAGGATACCCGGAACTGTATGCCGGGGCCCTGAGTCAAAACACCTCCATGGGGCGGGAGGTGCTCCGGGCGGTGCGGGGGGGAATGCCCACCTTGGCGGAGTGCGGCGGCTTTCAGTACCTGCAGGAGTTTCTCACCGATGCACAGGGCAACCGCCGCCCCATGGCGGGAGCCATTCCCGGGGAAAGCGCCCCGGCAGGCCAGCTGGTGCGGTTTGGATACGCCACCCTGACCGCCCGCAAGGACACCCTCCTCTGTCAAAAGGGGGAGAGCATCGCCGCCCACGAATTCCACTACTGGGACAGCACCCAAAACGGGGACGCCTTTCTGGCTCACAAGCTGGCCCTGCGTGGTGGCAGAAGGGAACCTGTTTGCCGGGTATCCCCATCTGTATTTTTACAGCAATCCCCGCTTTGCCCAAGGCTTTGTCCGGGCGGCGGCACAATATGGCCCATCAATACGCTAAGTTTGAAAATTAATTATAAATCCGGTTCAAGCGGCGTAGCAATACCGCAACTCACACATTGTGTTTTTAAGTGAACCGATCATATCAGGAGGAAGCATATGGCCGGCAACATCATGATACTGGGGACCGCCTCCGGCACCGGAAAAAGCCTGCTGGCGGCGGGACTCTGCCGAATTTTAAAGCAGGACGGCTACCGGGTGGCTCCCTTTAAAAGCCAGAACATGGCCCTCAACAGCTTTATCACCCCCGACGGGCTGGAAATGGGCCGGGCACAGGCTATGCAGGCTTGGGCGGCGGGGATAGAGCCTTCGGTGCTGATGAACCCCATTCTCCTCAAGCCCCAAAGCGACACCGGCAGTCAGGTAATTGTCAATGGCCGGGTGTGGGGCGTCATGAGCGCCCGGGAGTACTTTGCCTGCAAGCAGACTCTGGTCCCTCAGGTGCTGGAAGCCTACGCCACGCTGAAAAAGAACTGCGACGTCATTGTGTTGGAAGGGGCGGGGAGTCCTGCGGAAATCAACCTCAACCGTCAGGATATGGTGAACATGGGCCTTGCTGCCATGGTGGATGCTCCGGTTCTGCTGGCAGGGGATATTGACCGGGGCGGGGTGTTCGCCAGCCTTTACGGCACCCTGATGCTGCTGGAGCGGGAGCACCGCAATCGGGTCAAGGGGCTGATCATCAACAAATTCCGGGGAGATGTGGAGATTCTGCGCCCCGGCCTTTCCCAGTTGGAGGAGCTGACGAGAGTCCCGGTGATGGGGGTGGTCCCTATGCTTGCCGTGGACATAGAGGAAGAGGACAGCCTTGGCCTGCGGGAACAGGGCAGCGCAGGCAGTGTGCTGGACCTTGCCGTCATCCGGCTGCCACGGATTTCCAACTTCACCGATTTTCATCCTCTGGAGCAGGTGGAGGGGGTGGGGGTCCGGTATGTGGACAGCGCCCGCAAGCTGGGAAGCCCCGATTTAATCCTGCTTCCCGGCACCAAGAGCACCATGGCCGACCTTATCTGGCTACGGCAAAATGGGCTGGAAGCCGCCCTCAAAAAGGCTGCGGCGGCGGGAACTCCCCTGATGGGCATTGGCGGCGGCTACCAAATGTTGGGCCAAGGCCTTTCCGATCCGCAGGGCATAGAAGGCGGCGGCCAGATAGCGGGGATGGGTCTGTTGCCGGTGGAGGCTGTTTTCCACGAGCAGAAGGCCCGCACCCGTGTGACAGGCAAGATACTAGAACCCCAAGGCTTCTTTGCCGGACTGAGGGGCACTGGAGTGGAAGGGTACGAAATTCAAACCGGAACCATCACCCCGGGAGAGGGAGCTGCATAGTCAGACTACTAGTAGAACTGGAGGATGGGGGCCGGGACGGCGCAGTCCTTGGCAACGTCATGGGAAACTGCCTCCACGGGCTCTTTGATCACGAGGAGTTTACCGGGGCTTTGCTGGGTATTTTGCTCCGACGCAAGGGGCTGGAGCCCTCGGCTTTGCGGGCGGTGGACTACCGGGCCTATCAGGAGGAGCAGTATGACCTGCTGGCGGCCGCTTTGAGGGAGAGCTTGGATATGGAGCGGATTTACCGCATCATCGAGGAGGGAGCCTAATGCCGGAGCATCTGTTGCCCGAAGAAATTGAAGCCCGAAGCTTTGCCATTCTTTCCGCCGAACTGGGGGAAACATCCCTGCCGGAAGAGGAGCTTACGGTATTAAAGCGGGTGATTCACACCACCGCCGACTTTGAATATAAGCACAACCTGTACTTTTCTCCGGGAGGGGTGCAGGCGGGGCTGGACGCCCTCAAGGGGGGAGCGGCCATCGTCACCGACACCAACATGGCCAAGGCGGGGGTCAGCAAGCCGGGGCTGGCAAGGTTAGGGGGGCAGGTCCACTGCTTTATGGCCGACGAGGACATCGCCCAAGCCGCCAGAGAGCAGCAAACCACCCGGGCGGCGGTTTCTATGGAAAAGGCCGCCCACCTGACCGGGGAACTGATTGTGGCCGTGGGCAACGCCCCCACCGCTCTCATTGCCCTTGACCGGTTGATGAAGGAGGGGAAAATCAAGCCGGCCCTCATTATTGCGGCGCCGGTGGGGTTTGTCAACGTGGTGGAAAGCAAGGAGCTGATTCTGGGCTGCGGCATTCCCCATATTGTGGCTAAAGGGCGCAAGGGAGGCAGCAACGTAGCCGCCGCCATCTGCAACGCCCTCATCTACCAAGCCGGAGGCCGCTGATTTAACCCAAGACTGCTGCCGGGAATCGGAAGGAAGCTTCCGATTCCCGGCTTGCCATTATGCCGACAGATTTTCCACTCCCCATTTTTACCCAAAAAACGTTCCCGGCTTTATTTGTGAAACAATTAATTTGCCTTGACAACTTTCGCCAAGGGGCGCTATACTAAATTAAGATTGTACACTGTACAATATGCATCGTGCATTATGCATTTCCCTAACAGGGTAGTACCATATGATCCAGAATAAGGACCGGACAGCAGGCTGCCTTCCCCGCGGAGAAGGAGCCGGTGCAAAAGCTTCCGCGGAGAAAAGAGACACTCTATGAAGCAATTGATGACAGGCAACGAGGCGATTGCCAGAGGTGCATGGGAAGCAGGAGCCGCATTTGCCTCCGCCTATCCCGGTACCCCCAGTACAGAAATTCTGGAGAACATCACCGGCTATCAGGAGATTCAGTCGGAATGGGCCCCCAACGAAAAGGTGGCAATGGAAGCCGCCATCGGCGCGTCCATTGCCGGGGTGCGCTCTCTTTCCGCCATGAAGCATGTGGGCGTCAATGTGGCGGCCGACCCTCTCTTTACCTTTGCCTATACCGGGGTGGGTGGCGGCATGGTTCTGGTCAGCGCCGACGAGCCGGGGCAGCACTCCTCCCAAAACGAGCAGGACAACCGCAACTACGCCCCCTTTGCCAAGGTGGCTCTGCTGGAACCCTCCAACAGTCAGGAATGCAAGGAGATGACAAAGGCTGCCTTTGCCATCAGCGAGCAGTACGATGTTCCCGTGCTTCTGCGCACCACCACCCGGGTCTGCCATTCCAAGAGTATGGTAGAGTGTGGCCGGCGGGAAGAATTCCAGCCCATTGCCTACCAGAAAAACACCCGGAAGAACCTGACGGTTCCGGCTCATTCCCGCATCCTCCGTGCCAAGGTGCAAGAGCGGATGCAGGCCCTTCAGGAGTATTCCGAAACCTGCCCCTTCAACTACATTGTAGAGGGCGGCAAAATCGGCGTAGTCACCTCCGGCATGTCCTACCACTACGCCCGGGAAGTCTTTGGAGACAAAGCTACATACTTAAAGCTTGGATTCACCAACCCCCTGCCCGACAACCTCCTCCAACAGTTTGCCCGGCAGGTGGATGTCATCTACGTCATCGAGGAAAACGACCCCTATCTGGAACACTGGGTCAAGTCTCTGGGCTTTGCCTGCAAGGGCAAGGATGTGTTTCCCGCTTGGGGCGAGATGACTCCCGATGTGCTCCGCCACGCTTTGGGTGAGGGCGAGCTGCCGGTGAAGGAATACGATAAAGATAAAATTGTGGCCCGGCCTCCCACCCTCTGTGCCGGATGCCCCCACCGGGGATTCTTCTACGAGCTGGGCAAAAAGAAAAACGTAGTGGTTTCCGGCGATATCGGATGCTATACTCTGGGCTTTTCCGCCCCCTACAACGCTATGGATACCACCATCTGCATGGGCGGTTCCTTCAGCGTGGGCCACGGCATGCAAAAAGCCTTTGATCTGACCGGACAGAACAAGCGTGTGGTGGGGGTCATGGGTGACTCCACCTTTTTCCACACCGGAATCAACTCCCTCATCGAGGTGCTGTACAACAACAGCAAAACCATCTGCGTTATTTTGGATAACCGGATTACCGGCATGACCGGGCATCAGGAAAATCCCGGCTCCGGCAAGCTGGCCGGCGGCGAGCCCGCCCACGAAATGGACATCGCCACCGTGGTCAAGGCTCTGGGAGCCAAACACGTGGTGGAAGTCAATCCCAACGATTTAAAGGCCATGAGCAAGGCGCTGAATGATGCCTTGGCTCTGGACGAGGCCTCCGTCATCATCACCAAATGGCCCTGCGTCCTCAAGAAGATGGATCTGGCCGAGCGCTCTGCTTGGGGCAACCCCTTTACCACCAAGTATGCGGTCAACGAGGATGCCTGCATTGGCTGCAAGGCCTGCATCCGCAGCGGATGCCCCGCCATCTCCATGAAGGAGAACAAGAAATCGAGTATCGATGCCTCTCAGTGTGTGGGCTGCGGCGTCTGCGCCCAAATCTGCCCCAAACAGGCCATTGAACCGGCCCCCAAGAAGGAGGTAGCAAAGAGATGACAAAGAGCATTCTTTTGGTTGGCGTAGGCGGGCAGGGCACCATTTTGGCCAGTAAACTGCTGACCATCGGACTGATGCAGTCCGGCTACGACGTCAAGATGAGCGAGATTCACGGCATGTCCCAGCGGGGGGGCTCGGTTTCCTCTCAGGTGCGCTATGGCAAGCAGGTGGAATCCCCCGTCATCGAAAAAGGCGGAGCCAACATTCTGGTGGCCTTTGAAAAGATGGAGGCCCTGCGCTGGCTGGAGTACCTGAGCCCCAATGGCAAAGTGGTGGTCAACGATTACGCCATCAGCCCCATGCCGGTGGTCAGCGGCGTCACCCCCTACCCCGGCGGCATTGTGGAAGAACTGAAAGCCCGTGCCGAAACCGTCTCGATGGACGCCTTCGGCGAGGCTGTCAAGCTGGGCAACCCAAAGGTTCTCAACATCCTTCTGCTGGGAGCCACCGTGGCCATGATGGGCCTGACCGATATCAACTGGAACAAGATTATTGCGGATAACGTAAAACCTGCCTTTGTGGAGCTGAACCAAAAGGCTCTGGCCACCGGAATGCAGCTGGTTCAGGGTTAAAAAAGGGCAAGGGGGCATCCTCTGTTCAGGCAGGATGATAGCAAAGGGCGGTGATGACCTTGTCGGGCTGGCAGAAAACCACGGTGAAGGAGCAGGTATACAACCTCCTCAAGCAGAACATCCTCACTCAGAAGTATGAGATGGGGGAGCGGCTGAACATCGGCAACCTAAGCCGGCAGCTGGGGGTGAGCAATTCCCCCATCCGGGAGGCCATCAACATGCTGGTGACCGAAGGACTGGTGACGGTGAGCCCCAATTCCACTGTATCGGTGGTGAGCCTGACCATGCGGGATAGGTACGAGCTTTCCCAGATGATCTGCTTTCTGCAGGTGGGGGCTTACGAGTACTGCGTCCGGCGGGAGACAGCCCAAAAGCTTCTGAACCCTATGAAGAAGGTTCTGGATCGCCAGCACGACCTGATGGCCAAGGGGGAGTTGTACGAGTTTGTTCAGACGGCCAACCGCTTTGACCGCTGCATCATCCTAGGCACAGGCAACTCCCGCTTGCTGAGCAACTTCGACCATGTCTTTGCCCTGTTCACCCTTGCCGCCCTTTATGATTACCAACACCGGGACACCGACTGGAAAATGAACACCGCCGAGCACGAGCAGATTTACGAGGCCATTCTCCGGCGGCGTCACCGTCAGGTCGTGGAACTAATCGGCCACCACTACAGCAAGCCCGAATGGGCTGATAAATGGTAGCGGCTTACATGCTTACAGTCAGTTACGGCTCCGCCCCCAAGGGATGTTCTCTGTCTCTTGGGGGCGGATGTCTTTTGGGCTTTTCGTTGCCTTACAGAGCCCGGATGTGGTATCATAGCCCGTAAGGGTTATGATATTCCCATTGCGGAATTGGCGGCGCTTTTTGACACAGTAACCGGTGGCGAAGGATCAGCAGGACCGGATAAGGGCGGCGGCCTGTCTAGAGAATGCTAAAACAAGTGGGTGGAGAGGGCAAATGAAAAGGCAAACAGAGGGCTTTGGCATCGGTGCTTATCTGGCATTGAGCATCGCCGTGGCGGCGGTGTTTTTTCTCTGCGTCTGCGCCGGGAGCGTCCCGGCC
>CALCSA010000294.1 GCA_937894185.1 uncultured Clostridia bacterium
AACCAATTGCCAATCGGCATTTGACCCGGCTGTCCGCATGGCCTTGACTTTCCCCGACAAGCCTTGGAGAAAGTGGTCAAAAAAATATTTGCATGGAAAGCTGTTTGTCCCTGTTTTCCATACTGTCAAAAGAGTATAGCACACCATCCGAACAAAGTCAATCCATGGCCGGGGCTTTTTAAAAGGAATATGTTGGCGGACTTTTGAGGCAGGTGGAAAGATGCCCAAACTTGTGGTATGATACCCAAAAAGGCAGTTTTTGGGCCTTCAAGCCGGCGAAAAAAGCGGGCAGGCGGTGCTTTTTTGCCGCAATGGCATTCGATATGGGGTAGCCCATTTTGGTCCCTTGTGTGGGGAGGCAACGCTCAGAAGGTCAACTACCCGGAACGGAGGAAACTGGTGAATTCTTTGTGGGAACTGTACGTCTCTTTTTTTAAGATCGGGGCGGTCACCTTTGGGGGCGGATACGCCATGCTGCCCATCATTCAAAAAGAGATTATTGAGAAGAAGGGCTGGGTCAGCAACGAGGACGTGGTGGACTACTACGCGGTGGGCCAATGTCTGCCGGGAGTCATCGCCGTCAATACCGCCCTGTTTATCGGCAACAAAATCAAGGGGAAGCAGGGGGGCATTGCCGCCGCTTTGGGGGTGGTTACCCCTTCCGTCCTTATCATTACAGTGATTGCCGCGTTTATTCAAAACTTTTTGGAGTACCCCATGGTGCAGTACGCTTTTTACGGCATTCGGGTGGTAGTCTGCGCCCTGATCACCCAAGCCATCCTGAAGCTTTGGAAAACCGCTGTGAAAGACGTCTTTGGTCTGGTGGTCTACCTGGGGGCTCTGGTGCTGGCTTTGTTTGTCAAGGCTCCCACCGTCCTGCTGGTGCTCCTGTCCCTGGCGGCAGGCCTTGTGGCCCACAGGATTCAGGAGAAAAAGGCGGGGGAGAACCAATGACTTATCTGCTACTCTTTTTGGAGTTCTTCAAGATCGGGCTATTTGCCATTGGGGGAGGATTGGCGGCTCTGCCCTTCCTGTATGAGCTGGCCCCCAAATATAATTGGTTTACCGAGGCGGACATCACCAACATGATCGCCATTTCCGAATCCACTCCCGGGCCCATTGCCGTCAATATGGCCACCTATGTGGGCTATCACACGGCAGGGGTGATGGGAGGCATTATCGCCACACTGGGCAACATCCTTCCGGCCATTATCATTGTGCTGATAGTAGCCAAATATCTGGAAAAATTCAAGGACAATTCTCTGGTGCAGGCGGGATTTTACGGTATCCGCCCAGCGGTGGCCGCCCTGATTACCGTTGCTTTGTTTGCGGTGGTCAAGGTCTCCATCCTCCGCTGGGATGTCTTTGTGGCAACGGAGAACTGGGGCGCTTTGGTGGACTGGCGGGCGGCCGCTTTGTTTGCCGTGGCTCTGGCTCTGATTTTAAAGATGGAGAAGCACCCGGTGTTCTACATTGCCGCCGGAGCTTTGGCAGGGATTTTGATTGCGCCCCGGTAGCGGGTACTGCTTGTGAAACCCGGGGATTTCTGATACAATATAGGAGCAAAAATTCCGGCCGGAACACCGGGCCGGGTATGGGAGTGAGCGGTAATGGAAACCTTTTGTGACGCCCGCCGCGTTGTGGTAAAGGTGGGCACCTCCACCCTGACTTACGACACGGGCCTCATCAACATACGCAGGCTGGAGCAGCTGGTGGAGGTTCTTTCCGACCTGAAGAACTCCGGCAAGGAAATTGTACTGGTTACCTCGGGGGCCATTGGGGTGGGCAAAGGCAAGCTTCGGCTTCGGGAGCGGCCGGCCACCATTCCCCAGCGGCAGGCCACCGCCGCCGTGGGCCAGTGCGAGCTGATGTACCTTTATGATCAGAGCTTTACCCATTATAATCACATTGTGGGGCAGATGCTCCTCACCCGGGATGTGACGGAAAACCCCATCCTGCGGCGCAACGCCGTCAACACCTTTGAGCAGCTCTTTGAAATGGGAGTGATTCCCATCGTCAATGAAAACGACTCGGTGGCTACCGACGAGCTGGAAGGGGAAAATTTTGGAGATAACGACACCCTTTCCGCCGTGGTTGCCACCTTGGTGCAGGCGGATGCTCTGGTGCTCCTTTCGGATATTGACGGGCTTTACACCTCCGACCCCCGCAAGGACTCCGAGGCCCGCCTGATTCCGGTGGTGGAAGCCATTGACGATTACGTGCACTCCATCGCTTCCGGGGTGGGTTCCAACCGGGGAACCGGGGGCATGGTCACCAAAATCCACGCCGCCCAGATCGCCACCGCCGCCGGCATCCATATGGCCATCATCAACGGCGAAAAGCCGCAGCTTCTCTACGACCTGTTTGGAGGAGTCTCGGTGGGCACAGTGTTCAAGGCTCAGGCATAAGATAACAGTCGCGGGGTAAAGAAAAGACGGGTGCTTGCCCCGGATTTCCCCCGTTTTGACGGTGAAGAATGAAGGGGAACCCAAAGGCAAAGACTACTGGCAAAAGGTTACCCGCTCAGAAAGGAATGGGCTGAATGGATGTGTTAACGGCGCTGGGTGTCCGGGCCAAACAGGCGGGGGCTGTTCTTTCCCAGCTTTCGTCGGCGGAAAAAGATGTCGCCCTACTGGCCATTGCCGACGCTCTGAAAGCAAACGCTCCCCAAATTCTTGCCGCCAATGGGAAGGATTTGGCCGCCGCCGCAGAAAGCGGCATGACCAAAGCCATGCAGGACCGCCTGCGGCTGACCCAAGAGCGGATTGGCGGCATGGCCGCCGCAGTCCGGGAGCTGGTCGCCCTGCCCGACCCGGTGGGTCTGGTGCGGGAGGGCAGTCGCCGGCCCAACGGCCTTTCCATCACCAAGGTCACGGTGCCTTTGGGGGTGGCAGGGATTATTTTTGAATCCCGCCCCAACGTGACGGTGGACTGCGCCGCCCTCTGCCTCAAAAGCGGCAATGCCTGCATTCT
>CALCSA010000295.1 GCA_937894185.1 uncultured Clostridia bacterium
GCTGGACGGCAAGGCGGTGGATAAGGGCGTGGTCCATGGTGTGTGCGTTTATGGATGCATCTGCATGTTTATCTTTTGCGCCTCTTTGTTCGTGGTGTCTTTGGACAACATGGACGTGGAGACCACCATTGCTGCGGTGGCGACTTGCCTGAATAACGTGGGGCTGGGTCTTGGAAAGGTAGGTCCCGGCGGCAACTTTGCAGATTTTTCTCTGTTGAGCAAAGGGGTGCTTACCTTTGCTATGCTGTTGGGCAGGCTGGAGCTGTATCCGCTGCTGCTGCTCATCTCCCCACGCACTTGGAGGAAGGTGTAAATAATGCTGATTGGAACACTGAAACTGACCTTTCATCTACCTTGGGCCAACTCCCTTAAGGACAAGCGGATGATGGTCAAGAGCATTTGTGTCAAACTGCGCAATAAATTTGCCGTCTCGGCTGCCGAGGTAGAAAGTCAGGATGTGTACCGCACCGCCGTCATTGGCGTTGCCTATGTGGCCTCATCCACCGCTCAGATCGACAGCGTGCTGGATCATCTCATCGCCTGGCTGGAAAACAGCTGCGAGGCCGAACTGGTGGAGATTCAGCGGGACATTTGATAAAGGAGACAACCAGTGAATCATAAAGAACGTTTTTTATCGATTTATCAGGAACATATTACAAGAGAGGGAGCCGATAAGCTGCTGGATTACCTCACCAGCCCTTCCTGCGACTTTTTCACCGCCCCGGCCTCGATGCGCTTTCACGGCTCCTACCCCGGGGGACTGGTGGAGCACAGCCTCAATGTCTACGATTGTCTGGTGGCTTATCTGGACCGGGAGCGGGTTCGGGAACTGTACGGCATCAGCTACTCCCCGGAATCCATTGCCATCTGCGGTCTGCTCCACGATCTGTGCAAGGTGAACACCTACAAGCCGGGTCTTCGCAACGTCAAAGATGAAAACGGCGTCTGGAGACAGGTGCCCTCTTACGATTACGACGACCGCCTGCCTTACGGCCATGGAGAAAAATCGGTGTACATCATCGGCGGATTTCTGCGGCTGAGTCGGGAGGAGGCCTTTGCCATCCGCTATCACATGGGATTTTCCGGCATCGAGGACAAGCGGAACATCGGAGAAGCCTTTGAGCGTTTCCCTCTGGCCTTTGCCCTCAATGTAGCGGATATGGAGGCAACCTACTTTTTGGAAGGAAAACTGGACAAATAGTACAAGCATTTAGAAGCAATTGGTTAAAATTCACCAGACACGTCATTGCTTCCTGCTTCGAACTTGGGTATAATCGAATACAGTACATTTTTGTCGTTAAGGGATGTCGGTGATTATTTCAGGGGAGGTAAACTGCATGAACAAGGTTAAAACCATAGGAGTGCTGACCAGCGGGGGAGATGCGCCGGGGATGAACGCAGCCATTCGCTCGGTAGTGAGGACCGCTCATTTCAGCGGACTGATGGTCAAAGGTATTTTAAGAGGTTATAAAGGATTGCTGGATCAATCCATTATCGATATGCCGCTGCGCAGTGTCAGCGGCACACTGCAATCCGGTGGCACTATTTTGCATACCGCCCGTTGCCCGGAGTTCCGGGAGGATGCCGGAGTGGAGCAGGCAAAGCAAAACTGCATCGAAATGGGAATTGACGGTTTGGTGGTCATCGGGGGAGACGGTTCCTTCCGGGGAGCGCGGGACCTTTCCCTCAAGGGGATTCCCTGCATTGGGATTCCCTGCACCATTGACAACGACATCTCCTGCACCGACTACACCATCGGATTCGATACCGCCGTCAACACCGTGGTGGAAATCGTAGACAAGCTCAGAGATACCTCCCAGTCTCACAACCGCTGCTCCATTGTAGAGGTGATGGGCAACAACTGCGGCGACATCGCCCTGTACGCCGGGCTTGGCTGCGGCGCCGAAGCGGTGATTATTCCCGAGGTGCGCCACGATCTGGAGCGGGATGTTCTCCATGAAATGCGGGAAGCCCTGCAAAAAGGCAAAACCCACTTTATCATCATCGTGGCCGAAGGGGTGACCGGAGAGCGGGCCAAGCACCGCAAGATGGACGCCTTCCAACTGGCCCAGTATATCGAGGAAAAGACCGGGGTAGAAACCCGCACCACCGTCATCGGTTATATCCAGCGGGGAGGAAAGCCCTCTGCCAAGGACCGTTTCGTAGGTTCCATGATGGGCAGCTACGCGGTGAAGCTGCTAAAAAACGGCATCGGCAACCGGGTAGTGGTGATGCGCAACAACAAACTGATGGATTACGACATTCTGGAAGCTTTGAGCATGAATAAAACCATTGACTTTGAGGTTCTGCAAACTCTTAACGAAATTAGCTGATTGTGGAAAGAGGCTGAGGTT
>CALCSA010000296.1 GCA_937894185.1 uncultured Clostridia bacterium
ACACCACCCCTGATGTGACTCCGCCGCCCTCTCTGGATACCGACGTGAGCCTGCGGCGGGAGGAATAGTACCGATCTGTCTGTTTGTTGTTCCACTTATTAATGAGGAGGACTTAGTATGAATTTGACGGCTACTGTTTTCGGCATGGCAATGGCTCCGGGCGGCGGAGCATTCGGTGCTATTATGATTGTGGTATTCTTGTTTCTGCTGGCTTTTTTGCTCATTGCCAACATCCGCATTGTGCCTCAGGCGACGGTTTACGTCATCGAGCGGCTGGGAGCCTATGCCGGAACCTGGCAGACTGGGCTCCACGTTAAAATTCCCATCATCGACCGGGTGGCCAAACGGGTGAGCATCAAGGAGCAGGTGGTGGACTTTAACCCCCAGCCTGTCATTACCAAGGACAACGTTACCATGCAGATCGACACCGTGGTTTTCTTCCAAATTACCGACGCCAAGCTTTACACCTACGGGGTGGAGCGCCCCGTCAGCGCCATCGAAAACCTTACCGCCACCACCTTGCGGAACATTATCGGCGATATGGAACTGGACCACACCCTCACCTCCCGGGACATCATCAACACCAAGATCACCGCCATTCTGGACGAAGCCACCGACAAGTGGGGCATCAAGGTCAACCGGGTGGAGCTGAAGAACATCATCCCGCCCCGTGAAATTCAGGACGCCATGGAAAAGCAGATGAAGGCGGAGCGGGAACGCAGAGAGTCCATCCTGCGGGCCGAAGGTGAAAAGCGCAGCCAGATTCTGGTGGCGGAGGGTGAAAAGGAATCCGCCATTCTGCGGGCCGAAGCGGACAAAACCAGCCGGATCCTGCGGGCCGAGGCGGAAAAGGAAGTGCTGGTCCGGGAAGCACAGGGAGAGGCGGAAGCCATCCATCTGGTGCAGCAGGCCAATGCCGACGCCATCCGGCTGCTCAACGAGGCAAACCCCAACGAAAAAGTCCTTACCCTCAAGAGCTTCGAGGCTCTGGCCAAGGTCGCCGACGGCAAGGCCACCAAGCTGATTGTCCCCAGCGATATGCAAAATCTGGCGGGGTTTGCCGCCTCCCTGAAAGAGATTGTGTCCGGCGATCCCAAGCAATAAAAGGACAGTTCACCCAACGACATCCCTTTTGGGTAAAGGAGGAGACGACGATGGTTTGTTCCCAAGCAAAAGCAAGTGAGTCTCCTCTCTGCCTATTTCTGTCAAACAGGGGCGGATGCCGGGCATATCCCTGTCCCCACAGAATTTTTACCATTGAAAGAGTTGCGGTGCGCCGCAACTCTTTTGTGTGCCGGAAGATTTATTGCCCTTTCACCCAATGCAAAGGAGTGTTAAACAAACCATGCGCGTAGCAATTATTATGGGCAGCGACAGCGACCTGCCGGTGGTTAAGCCGGCGATTGAGATGCTGGACAAGCTGGGCATTGGCTGGGAGGCCAGAGTGATGAGCGCTCACCGCACCCCCAAAGCCGCCTGCGAATTTGCCGAAACCGCCCGGGAACAGGGCTTTGGCGTTATCATCGGGGCGGCGGGCAAGGCCGCTCATCTGGCGGGGGTTCTGGCGGCTCATACCACCCTGCCGGTGATTGGCATTCCGGTGAAATCCTCCACTCTGGACGGGCTGGACGCTCTGCTCTCCACCGTTCAGATGCCGGCGGGGATTCCGGTGGCCACCGTGGCCATCGACGGCGCCCAGAACGCCGCCCTGCTGGCGGCTCAGATGCTGGCTCTCTCCGACAGGGAGCTGGCGGAAAAGCTGGCCGCTTTCAAAGGGGATATGGCGGAGGCGGTAGCTCAAAAAGACAAGCACCTGCAGGACATTCTCAAGGCGCAGTAAGCCTTGCGCAGGATAGAATTCCACCGGTGTCCGGCGGGGTTTGTGTCCACATCCAATAGGGGGGTTATGATGTCAGATAGTATTCATGAGGAGTGCGGCGTCTTTGGGGTCTTTGGGGAAAGGGACTCGGACGTGGCTCTTCAGGCCTATGTGGCCCTTTACGCGCTGCAGCACAGAGGACAGGAAAGCTGCGGCATTGCAGTAACAGACACATGTGGGACGCGCAGAGTTTTATCCCAAAAAGGTCTGGGACATGTGGATGATGTATTTGATGAAGAATCTTTGGAAAAACTAAAAGGCAATCTGGGAGTCGGGCATGTCCGATATTCCACGGCAGGAGGGAGCTGCGCTGAGAATGCACAGCCATTGGTCATCAATTATGTAAAAGGGACACTTGCTATTGCCCATAATGGCAATCTGGTCAATGCATCTGCACTTAGGCGGGAACTGGAATATACAGGGGCCATTTTTCAGACGACTGTTGACTCAGAAGTGATTGCATATCATATTGCAAGGGAACGCCTTCATGTATCAACAGTTGAAGATGCTGTAAAAAATGCCATGAAAAAGATCAAAGGAGCCTATGCTCTTGTTATAGGCAGTCCCCGCAAGCTGATTGGCGTAAGAGACCCCCTTGGAATAAAGCCCCTGTGTATCGGAATGAAGGATAACACTTATATTCTTGCGTCTGAGAGCTGTGCAATAACCGCAGCAGGTGCTGAGTTTGTACGGGATGTGCTGCCGGGTGAGATTGTAAGTTTTACAAAAGATGGGAT
>CALCSA010000297.1 GCA_937894185.1 uncultured Clostridia bacterium
GGACACCACACCGTGGAGCTTACTGAAGATAATGTTGATGATCCGGCCATATCCCTCAATCCTGCCCTGATCGAAATATCTTGCCTAGACTGCCACAACAGGGAGCACAGACGCTTTGGTCATCGCAAGCAGGTGTATATTGTCTGGGGCTCTCCGCTGTCTGGTAAGACATCTGCGGTGCGTGAAATGATGCGCTGCGGGGACATTGTGCTGGATATGGATGCACTCTGGCAGGCTGTGACCTTGCAGCCAGCATATGTAAAACCGGATAATGTTCGGTTTAATATTTTTGCCCTGCGGGACAATCTTCTGGATCAGATTAAAACCAGACACGGGCAATGGTATGACGCCTATGTGATTGGCGGCTATCCAGATCAATACGAGCGGGAACGGCTGGCACAAAAGCTGGGGGCGGAGCTGGTCTGCATTGAGTAATAAAAGCCGCGGGGAGGATTGCCTTGCCCGGCGCAGGGAAAGCGGCCGACCAGAGATGTGGGATAGCTATATCCGGGACTGGTGGGTGACTTATGAAAGAAGTGGGTAAATCGCAGCGTTGGACCTCCCCCCACCCCCTATGGTCCTATGGTGCCCCGCATACTGGAGTCGGCTATCATTTTCATACACACCGAGATTTTGACTTTTCATTTTGGAATTTTTGAGACTGTAAAAAAGGCGGTGATAATGTGCAAAACAGTGAGTTGTCCGCAGAGATTGAGCGACTAAAGGCAGAGTTTCCAGGAGCGGATGAAAGCAAGATGCGGGCGCTGGATGCCCTCATCGAGCAGGCAGCCTGTGAGCGCATTTATCTGCGCCGGCTCAACCAGCAGGCCTTGATCACAGGGCTGGTCAAATTCCATCCGGATAATCCCGGTATCCAGAAAACCCTTCCAGTGTCCGGGGAAATTGCAAAGCACAGTGCAGCCCTGACCAACATCATGGATAAACTGATGAAGCACCTTGCCGTATCCCAGGAGGATGAGGACGATGTCCTCGCAGAATTTGAATGATCTGCGGGAGCAGCACCCGGACTCCTGGCTGCTGGAATACATAGAAAAATGCAAATCCGGAGAAATCCTGATCGGTCGGGAACTAATGCAAATGCTGGACATTCTGCTGGGCCATTTTGAAAATCCCACCGCTGTCTTTCCCTGCGGAATTCGATTTGAGACGGCGGACGCCCACAAGCGAATTAAATTCATCGAGACCCAATGTAAACACTATGAGTCTCCCTTTGCCGGGAAGCCTTTTATTTTAACCCTGCGGCAAAAGGCATTCACCGAGGCGCTTTACAGCTTCAAAATATATGATGATGAAGTAGAGCGATGGGTCCGGCTGTTCCAAGAGGCCATCATGCTCATTGCCCGGAAGTGCGGCAAGACCCCCTTTGTCGCGGCGCTGGTGTTGGCCGAATGGTTCTGCGGAGAAATGGGCACAAAGGCGCTTTGCTCCTCTAACGACTACGAGCAGGCCGATCTCATGTTTCAGGCCATCGATGCCATGCGGGAGGAAAGCCCTGTATTGGAGCGAGTAACCCGGAAAAATATCCGGGGCATGTATTTTGGGAATCCCAAGCACCCCAAAAAGCGCGGGAAATTTAGTTATCAAAATAAGGGGAATATCCGCAAAATATCCGCCAAGACCGGAGCTAAAGAAGGCAAGAATATCAAAGTGGGGGCATCTGACGAAGTCCATGAGATGAAAGACAATTCCGCCGTCATGCCCATCCGGCAGGCGCTGTCAACGCAAGATGAACCCTTGTACTTTGAAATTACTACAGAAGGCTTTACCGAAGGAGGCTACTTAGATGAGCGCTCAAAAGAAGCCAGGCAGGTATTAAACGGGGAGCTGGAGCGGTGGCGCTGGCTCATTTGGCTCCATACTCAAGACAGTGAGGAGGAAATCTGGCAGGATGAGCGTACCTGGGTAAAAAGCAATCCAGACTTGGGTGTCATCAAAAAATGGAGTTTCCTGCGCCAGATGGTGGAGGAAGCTAAAACAAACTCGGCGACTCGAGCCTATGTACTGGCCAAGGACTTTAACATCAAGCAGGCCGGCGGTGCTGCCTGGCTGCAGGATGCCGAGATCATCAACCCGGCCACCTTCGACATAGAGGATTTCCGGGGAGCTTACTATATTGCCGGCAATGACTTTGCCGAAACAACCGACCTCACTGCCTCCAAGCTGCTGTTGATGAAGCCCGGTGACCCCATGGTGTATTTCTGGTCCCATTACTGGATCCCGGAGGAAAAGCTGAAAAACAGCCCGGATGATGCCAATTACAAGCAATGGGAGCGGGACGGGTACATGACCATTGTCAAGGGCGGTAGCGTGGACAGTTCCATTGTGGCCGACTGGCAGTGGTCCCTTTATGAGGATTTCGGGCTGGTCCCCTTCAAGGCTGGGTATGACAACCGCTTCGCCAAGGACTACATTCGGAAGTTTGAAGAATATTTCGGGAAGGACAGCGAAACCCTCAATGTTCCCCAGGAGGCCAAATGTCTCAACAACCCCATGCGCCGGCTGGAGTCCGACCTGCGGCGCAAGCTGGTAAACTACAACAATCGGTATGGTGACTTCTGGTGTTTTAGAAATACCGGCATTAAGACGGACAACGCAGAGCGCATCCAGCCCTGCAAGCGGAAAACTACACATCGGATCGATGGAACGGCGGCGGCAGTCATTGCCTACGCCGTTTTTGAATGGCATAAATCAGAATTTTTGACTTTGATAGGCGGGTGATGGATTGGGACTCATCAGAAAACAGCTCAACCGAATTTTTGGGCAATCTGGCACATCCCGGCTTACGGCATGGTTGGAAAATAG
>CALCSA010000298.1 GCA_937894185.1 uncultured Clostridia bacterium
ACTACCCCAAATCCATGGAAGAGCCGGGCACTCATCTGCTGCGGGTGACCCGGGAGCAGTACGATTACGATGCCGGGGTGATTCTGCGGGATATGGGAACCGGGCATTACTACTTCAGGATTTACTCCCTCTTTACCGATGCCGACGGCGCCAGCCTTGTTTCAGAAGGAGTGACGCTGGCCTATCGGAATCTTCCCCGGCAGGAAATCTTCTACCGTTTTGCCTACCGGCGCAAGAAGCTCAAGGGCAAGGCCGAGCTGGTGCTGACTCTTTCCGGCCCGGAAGCCTTTGTGCTGCCTCCCGCAGCGGTTATGACTCAGACCGGTCGGCTGCCTCTTTCCCGCTCCGACGGGGAGGTACTGTTCCATCTGGATCAGGAGGCCCGGGTGGACGGGGAGGTGCTGTTCCAATACGAAATTGATCCGCTGCCCGCCGACACCTACCTGCGGATTTTCTTTGCAGAGGATGCCCCCTATCAGCGCTTCCGGCTGATGGCCGCCTCCGAGCTCAAGCCTACATAATGCCTTTTTCCAGATCCATTCAGCCATTATCAGGAGAGTGATAAGGATATGAAGCTTTGTCCCAAGTGCTTTGCTCCGGTGGAGGAGGCGGGCTTTGCCTGTTGTGCTCCCCACTGCAGCCGTGCAGGGATTCCCGTCCACCCTGCCCCCGGGCAAAAGGATGGTGCCATTCCCCTTTGCCCCGCCTGCCAGACCCGGATGACGGTAAAGGTCTGTCTGGAATGCGGCTTTGAACTGGACCCCGACGCCCTGCAGCGGGGCCTGCTGAGCTTTTCTCTGGTGGGGGCGCAGGGAGCCGGAAAAAGCAACTATTTGGCGGTTCTGATGCGGGAGCTGGCCCGGGAGTTCAGCCGGGTGTACGGGGCCACCCTGTACCCCACCGGGGGAGACCGCACCATGGACCGCTATCAGCGGACCTATGCCCGCCCCCTGTTTGACTTGGGCGTCTGCGTTCCCCCCACCGACCGGGAGGACGTAGACCCCCTGACCTACACCTTGCTGTTCCCCCCCAACTCTGCGGCGGGGAAGACCTGCTCCCTTGCCTTTTACGATTCCTATGGCAAGAACTTTGGCAGCGAGGCCAATATGGCTTTGTATAACTGCAGCATCTACCACTCGTCGGGGCTTTTGCTGATGGTGGACCCATGGCAGCTTCCTGCCCTGGGGGAACTGCGCAGCGCCAAGGGGCTGCCTGCCGTGCCGGGGGACCCTCAGGCTCTGCTGTTGCGCACCGTTCATCTTCTGCGGGCGGGGCTGGGGCTGGAAAACGTGGACAAAAAGATTCCCGTGCCCTTGGCTATCTGCATCACCAAGATGGACACCATCTTCCCCCAGTTGGACCCGGCCAGCTTTTTGGCGGACTCTTCCCGCAACCTGCGCCGCTCCATGGTTTCCACCTCCGACTTTGCCTCTTGCAGTCTGGAGATGGAAAGCCTTCTGGGAGTTTGGGGAGCGGGGGAGTTTTTGGGCCATGTAAAGAGCCAGTTTGAGGATTGGTCCTTCTTTGGACTGAGCGCTCTGGGTGCTTCCCCTTCCGAGCAGGGAGAAATCCCCCGCGTCTCGCCCCATCGGGTGCTGGACCCTTTGCTGTGGCTGCTTTGGCGCAATCAAATCCTGCGGGCGGGATAAGAATTCAAAAGGCCGGTATCGATTGAACCGATACCGGCCTTTCTTGTTTGATATAAAGGCCATGGGTTTTGCCGGTGAAAGTGGCGCGCCACAAACTTCTTTTAGGCGTCCTCATGATCTTACCCCTTGCTTTTAACACTGTAAAAAGCGGTAGTCGCAAGCAATTTGCGAATACCGCTTTCAACACATCTACAAGACCGGCACCCAGCTGGGAATGATTCCAGCCCCCTACAGAGCGGCGGGTATTTCCAAATCCGGGGTTTCAATCCGCTTGATGGGCGCTCCCAAGGAGCGGAATTTTTCCACCACATCTTCATAGCCACGCTCGATGTGATAGATGTCCTCAATTTCGGTGGTGCCTTTGGCCATGAGGGCGGCAATCATCAGGGCGGCTCCCGCCCGCAGATCGGTGGCCTTCACCGGCGCTCCGGTCAGCGCTTCCACTCCCTGCACCACGGCTACCTTGCCGTCCACCTGAATGTTAGCGCCCATCCGGGCCAACTCGTCCACATAGCGGAAGCGGTTGTCCCACACCCCTTCGGTCACCACGCTGGTGCCTCCCGCCAGAGTGAGCATGGCGGTAAACTGGGGCTGCATATCGGTGGGGAAGCCGGGGTGAGGCATGGTTTTAATGGTGGTGGCAGCCAAAGGTCCTTCCCGGCGAACCCGAATGCTCTCGTCAAACTCCTCCACCTCTACGCCGGCTTGTACCAGCTTGTTGGTGATGGACTCCATATGTTTGGGGATGATATTCTTGACCAGAACATCGCCTCCGGTAGCGGCGGCGGCAATCATATAGGTGCCTGCTTCAATCTGGTCGGGGATGATGGTGTAATCCGCTCCCCGCATAATGTCCACTCCGTGAATTTTGATCACATCGGTTCCGGCGCCCCGGACATCCGCCCCCATGGTGTTGAGGAAGTTGGCAAGGTCTACAATATGAGGCTCTTTTGCGGCGTTTTCCAGAACGGTCAGGCCCTTGGCCCGCACCGCCGCCAGCATCACGTTAATGGTGGCCCCCACGCTGACCACGTCAAAATAGATATGGGAACCCATAAGGTGATGCTCTACCTTGGCGTTGATCATGCCGTGGTCAATTCCCACCTTGGTGCCCAGAGATTCAAAGCCCTTGATGTGCTGATCGATGGGGCGGACTCCAAAATGGCAGCCTCCCGGCATGGAGACGCTGGCTTTGCCGCAGCGGCCGATTAAGGCTCCCAGGCAATAGTAGGATGCCCGCAAATAACGGGCTAAATCATAAGAAACCGTTGGGTTTGCAATGTGAGTCGTGTCGATTTCCACAGTGGTTTTATCTAAAAAGCTGACAGACGCCCCCATTTCCGAGAGCATCTTAAGCAGAATATTGACATCGCTGATATTGGGGATGTTGCCGATGACGCAACGGCCTTTAGCCAAAATGGTGGCGGGGATAATAGCTACCACGGCGTTCTTGGCTCCGCCGATGGTCACTTCTCCTGTCAGGCGGGCACCGCCCTGTATGACAAACTTTTCCAAGCAATTAACTTCCTTTGCTGTATGGTGTCGTGCGCAAGAATTCAGGGCTCTTTCCCGCCCAAAGCCACTTCTTCCGTGAAAGAACCCTGAATCAAACAGTCTGGATTTATTATAACACAAATCCCACAAAATAAAAGTATCAAAACATTTCAATAGGGTTTTTGTTTGATAAAAGAATGGACAACTGAATGAAACTATATATAAGCAGAGAAGTTGCGACAATCTTTGACAAATTACAGCTTGCCCCTTCTGTGGGAAAGCAGCGCCCCGTCCGGCAGCGGCAGTTTGAGTGCAGCGCCGGCTGAAAAAACAAGGTGGTTTATATTAACACCTGCGTATTGGAAGGCAAGTGAACCATAACCGTCTCTTTTATGCTATAATTGTTAATATCATCATCTATTATACAATGCGCTTGCCCACCGCCAATCAAAAACCATTCTTTCAGCGGCAAGTCGGATTTTTCTTGGATGCACTTTTTATGGAGGCCACCATTATGACCAAAAAACAAAAAGCAGCCGCCTTGGTAGCGGCTTTGGAACAGGAATACCCCCAGGCGATCTGCTCGTTGGATTACAATCACCCCTACCGGCTTTTGATTGCGGTGCGGCTGGCGGCCCAATGTACCGATGCAAGGGTCAATCAAATCACTCCCATTCTGTTTGAAGCCTATCCCACCATAGAGGCCATTGCCGGGGCAAAGGTTTCGGATGTGGCGGATATTGTGCGGCCCTGTGGACTGGGCAATACCAAGGCCCGAGACATTGTAGCCATGTGCGAAATATTGCTGGCTCAGTACGGCGGGGTAGTGCCCGACACCATAGAGGAGCTTCTCAAGCTGCCCGGGGTGGGCCGCAAAACGGCAAACCTGATTGTAGGCGATGTATACGGCAAACCCGCGGTAGTCTGCGATACCCATTGCATCCGTATCACCAATTTAATGGGGTTGGCTTCGTCCAAGAATCCGCTGCAGGTGGAAAACCAGCTGCGGGCCATTCTGGACCCTCAAAAATCCAACGACTTTTGTCACCGGCTGGTGCTCCACGGAAGAGCAATCTGCAAAGCCCGCAATCCCCAATGCCACCTCTGTTGCTGTAACCACCTTTGTACCTATGGCAAAAAAGCGGTTTCCGTTTCTACCTCTTGAACGGTTACCCTTTTCCCAGAGCTTAGGCGGCTGGATGCTGTGTGATTTTGGATCTCTGCAGACTTTCCGTTTTCTGTATTCTGCTGCCACCGCAGGAATAAGAATACCGCCTTATCCGCTAAACGTATCTAATAAAACCGAATCGTTTCCACCGGCTAAATCGATGGAAACGGTTCGGTTTTATTCCCAAACTTATGATCGGGAACGGCGCTTTGGCAACAGGCTTTGTGTCATACGGAGTAAAAACATAAGATTTCCAAAATTGCAGCCCAAAATGAGCATCAAAATCCCGATTTCCCACCACACCCAGTGGAGAGGCTCCGACAGCGCCACCCAGCACTGAAGCAACAGCAGAATTAAATTGAGAGCAATGCGCAGAGGCTGCATTTCAATGGAGATATAGCGGCGGGAGTCCACCGCCCGAATCAAAAACACCACCAAAAAGCTGACAAAGGTGGCAAAAGCGGCTCCGTTAGCCCCAAACTTAGGAATCAGCAGCCAGTTGAGCAGGATGTTCAGCACCGCCCCGATTAATGTGGTCAGGGTCACCATCATATTCTTTTTAGCGGTGTTGTAAACCGTCCCCAAAAAAGTGACCAAACAGGAAAAGCTTACCGCCAAAATCAAAAAGGGGACAAAGCGCCAGGATTCAAAGAACTCCTTGGCCACCAGTATTTTGGTAATAGGCTTGATGAGAAGCAAAATCCCCGAAGCGGCGGAAAACACCAGCGTGTAGTAACTGCGAAATACCGTGGAAAAAAACCGGGCTCCTTCGTTGGCATCCCTTTCTCCAAAGGCGGAAATCTGCCAGGCCTGAATAAAAATCGCCGAAATCAGGGTGATCATCATGGGAATTTTGTAGGCCACGTTGTAAAGCCCGTTGACATCCAGCCCCACCATGTAGGTGACAAAGTACCGGTCAGAAAGATTGGTGACCCACCAGAAGATGGCGGTGGGTACCAAGGGGATGCTGTAGGCCAGCATTTCCCGGGCGGCAGAACGCTTCAGGTCCCCCGGTTGGAAGAAGCGGTAAAGCCGCAGGATCACAATCAGCAGCAGGGCGGAGCAGCCGTCGGC
>CALCSA010000299.1 GCA_937894185.1 uncultured Clostridia bacterium
GCAATCATATGGATATAGTTTGCTCCGGCCAGCTGATAGCCTACTCGCTGGCCCCCAACGGTTCTGAGTCTGTTGTGTTTGAGTTTCAGGCGGGCAGTATCATCGGAGCCAATCTGCTGTTTGGCGATCACAACCAATACCCCATGAGCATTTACGGCACCACCGAGAGTGTCCTTCTGCATATTTCTAAATTTGGCATTGAGGAGCTGTTAAAGGAGTATGGCTTCGTCATGCAGTTTGTGCAATCTCTTTCCATGAACTCACAGGGAATGAACCGAAAAATAGCCATGTACACCCAAGGGTCTCTGCGGGAAAATCTGATGGACTATCTTCTGGCGCTTTCCGCCCAGCAAAAATCAAACACCATAGTGCTGCCTGTGACAAAAAAGCAGCTTGCCAACTATTTTGGCGTACAGCGCCCGTCACTGTTCCGAGAGTTGAAACGAATGAAGGACGAAGGCTTGATTGAAATTGCAAATAAGACGATTAAAATAAAATTTCCTGACAGGTAAACGTAGCTGCAGACGGGCCTACTTTTCAGGCATCGGAACAATACCCCCATACCTTTTTATGCATTTTATTCCCTACGCCTCCTGATCGCTTGTTTCTATACGAGAAGGATTATATAATCATTTGAATGTAATGTACCTGATCCGGCGAGAGGAGCATCTGTATCGGTATGTGCAGGTGCTGCGATAAACACTCAATTATAACGAAATCGGTTTAATTTACCATAAAACGTGGTATGCAAACCCGGCACTATTTGATATAATAAGAAGGATGGGAAATTTATATAACCCTAAAATGCAAGGTTTCCCGGCCCTAGTATCTTCAGATTAAAACGACAGGATTTGTGGCAACATGGAAAATGTATTTCTGACGAATCAGAAGCACAGTGTATTCTCGTGGGAGAATCTGGGCGATATTAAAAAAGGCCGTGAGGATTTGGGCGAAGAAATGCCGGTGCTGGTGTATCGCCTGATGCAATACACCATGCTGGACGTCTTAGCCCGTGAGCATGGGCAGGTGCAGGCCAATGAATATTTTCGCAAGGCCGGCTTTCTGGCCGGCAGCGAGTTTACCAATCTGTTGGATTTAACGGTGGGCTTCAATGACTTTCTCGCCAATCTTCAGGCTGCCCTGCGGGAGCTGAAGATCGGCATTTTGCGCATAGAATCCTATGACACCGTCAGCGGTGAGATCATCCTCACCATAGAGCAGGATTTGGATTGCAGCGGGCTGCCCGTCACCAACGAGTCGGTATGCAGCTACGACGAGGGGTTTCTGGCCGGCATTCTGGAGCGGTACACCCATCAAAAGTACACCGTCCGAGAGATTGACTGTTGGGCTTCCGGGGCCAGAGTATGCCGTTTTCAGGGGCAGATTTCCCGATGACGGGGCTTTCTGATTACGGTGCGAAAGAAGGTGAAACACAGTGAATCCCAGTGCAAAGCGATTGCTGGACTATTTGCACGATACAATCTACCACCCATCCCGCGCGGAGTTAGATGTAGAGCAGTTGGATGAGGAGTTCCGGGATTTGGGAAAGGGCATCCAATACTATTCCAACTGTGTTTTGGAAGCCTTGGCGCTGGCACGGGCTCTTGCCAAAGGCAACTTAAAGGAAGTGTTGCCTCCCCCGGAAAACGAAATCGCGGCTCCTCTTAAAGATTTACATGCAAAGATGAAGCATCTGACCTGGCAGGCGCAGCAGATTGCCGAGGGGAATTTTCAGCAGCGCATTGACTTTATGGGTGAGTTTACCCAGTCCTTCAACACTATGACAGAGCAGCTGGAGCAGCAGCGAAATGCCCTGTTGGAAGAAATTGAAAAGGGACACCGAAAAACAAAGGCGTTGGAACAAAGCAACTACCTGCTGCAGACCATCACCGGAAAAATTCCCCAGTGGGTCATTGTCATCGACGGAACCACCCACCAGTGGCTGTTTGCCAACCAGCAGGCGGCCGATGTGCTGCAGGATCACCGACGGGAGGCAGAGCTTCTGCATTGGATCACCCAGCAGCTGGAGGCGTTGCAGGGCTGCGAGCAGCCCTACGCAACCGAGCTGGAACTGCAGCAGGACGCAAACTCCCAGTATTTTGGGGTAGAAATCCACCCCTTAAGCTGGTACGACCACAACGCTTTTGCTTTTATGTTTACCGACATCAGTTCCGAAAAGGAGCATCTGTGTTATCTGCAAAACGCCGCCTACACCGACCCACTGACCCAGCTTTACAACCGCAAATACGGCATGGAGGTGCTTCACCAATGGCTCGCGGAGGACCGCCCCTTCATCCTCTGCTTTGCCGACATCGACAACCTGAAATATGTCAACGACCGGTTTGGCCACTCCGAAGGAGATCGGTACATCTTGGCGGTGACTCAGGCCCTTTGCAGCTTCTCGCCCGAGGCCATCCTGTGCCGCATGGGCGCGGATGAGTTTATGATTCTCGCGCAGGGCTGGAGCATCCATCAGGCTCAAAAGCAGATGGAGGCACTGCGTACCACTCTTGCCAACCGCAATAAGATCAAAAGCAATTGTTATGACCACAGTATCAGCTACGGCGTGATCGAGATCGGCCCGGAAAACAGGTTGTCGGCCCACGATTTGTTAAGCATCGCTGATGAAAAGATGTACGAGTATAAGCGGGCTTATAAAATGAGGCGCAAAAAACTTCCCACTTCCAGAATTTACAATCAAATTTACCTGTTGTAAAGGAGCAACGGCTCCCCCGCTCAAAGCAACACCTTGGGGACGAAAAATTTCCCCTGCATCCAACATAAAAAAGTCCGCCCTACCGTCTGTTTCGGT
Source organism: uncultured Clostridia bacterium (assembly GCA_937894185.1). Lineage (GTDB taxonomy): Bacteria > Bacillota > Clostridia > Oscillospirales > Ruminococcaceae > WRAV01. Next base: position 2,813 of record CALCSA010000299.1, read on the forward strand.
GGGGCGGACTTTGATGAATTGGCGCTTATTTTGGCAGCACCCCGGATGGGACAGACCATGCTCTGCCTTTAGAGCTTCTGCCCACAGCCGGGGCAGTAGCTTTGATCCGGGTAAATCCGGCGGCCACATTGGGAGCATCGAGGCCCTGCGTTGTTTTTGATCACCTGCATTTCGTGGGCGGACAGCACAGTGCCCGGGTCCTGCTCGGCCCGCTTGCCTGCCTGTGGCTGCAGCTCTATGACGCTGGCGCATTGGCCGCAGGTGGCCAAATAGCCCCCGCCAAACTGAAGCACCGGGATGAAAAACACGCTCAGGGCCTGCCTTTGCCTGATCAGGAACAGCTTGTCCCGGGCACCGCAGGCGGGGCACTCCCCTGCCACGTTGCCGATCTGTTTGAGCTTGGGACTGAGTCCGGCGACGAAAAACATCGTATATCTCCCTTCTGCGAGGGTTTGCTCACTGGGCGGGCACACACTCAATCTCGAACCGAATCACGTCATCGGTGGTCAGATAATAATGTCCGCTCACCGCCTCAAAGTGCTCCTTACTGCGCAAACGCCGCACAAACTCCCGGTAGTAGGCTTCGTCGGGAGCCGTGCCCACAATAACAAGGTTGCGGCGGTGATAGATAAATTCCTCAATTTCCACAACCGATCCCATGCTCTCGTAGACAGCGGAAAAGGTTTCCGCCTCGTTGACGGGAATCAGCTCGAAGTTGACGTATCCGTTGGCCATAGCCCCGGCAAACTTCATCAGAACCCCCCGGTTCCGGGAATCGGTGAGCATCCCCACCATGCCGGGAGACTGGTCCGGTTCTGCAATCAGCATGCGGATAATTTTACTTTTGCGGTAGAGGTTGCTTTCCAATATCTGGGTGGACAGCAGGATGCCCCCCAGCAGCAGGGCTGCTGCCAGCAGCAAAGCCGTTATTGTCTCGGAGATGGCGTGGCGGATCTTTTGCATCGGTGGTTACTCCTCATTAGACAAAGCGTCCCCTGCGATTGCCCCTTGATGATAAAAAGCCTACGGTTTCTGGTCCGGGAACCTCCATCCCCGGGCAGCTCCCTTTTACAAAAAGCTGTAAATCATCGGCCCTTTGGCGGACTTGACCTGCTTTTTTAGAACTCACCCAAATGATACATCACCACCGAAAGAGCGCAGACTCCGGCGGTCTCGCACCGCAAAATCCGCTTGCCCAATCCCGCGGTGAGAACTCCCGCCGCCTCGGCCATGGCGGCCTCCGCTTGGGAAAAGCCCCCCTCGCTGCCGATCAGAACCGCCACCGAAGCCGGCTGCGGCTTGAGGATGTCCCCCAGGGAGGTTTCGCTTTCCTCGTAAAACAGGATGGGAAGATCAAACGACCCCATTTCCTGCAAGGCGTCCTCATAACTGAGCAGAGGCTTTACCTTGGGAATGATCCCCCTGCCGCTCTGTTTGGCGGCCTCGCAGGCAATTTTTTGCAGGCGCGCCAGCTTTTTATCCATGGCTTTGTCGCCGGGGCGGGAAATACATCGGGAGGTGAGAACCGGAGTGATTTCCGCTGCCCCCAGCTCCACGGCTTTTTGTACGGCAAATTCCAGCTTATCCCCCTTGGGTAAAGCCTGATAGAAGCATACCGGCACCCGGCTTTCGCTGGCGCAGGGCTCCCGGTGCTCGATCTGAAGGGTGACGATTTCCGGCGTCACCCCCACAATCCGGCAGTGGTAGTCGGTGCGCTGCATATCGCTGACCACCAGCTGCCGCCCCGGCTCCATATGAAGGGATTTTGCAATGTGGCGGGCATCCTCCCCGGTGATGTAGATCACGTCTCCGGCTATGTTTTCCACAAAAAATCTCGGCATGGGTTATTCCTCTTCATCCTCGTTGAGCATCCGCTCGGCACGATCCAAAAACACCACACCGTCCAGATGATCCAGCTCGTGACAAAGGGCACGAGCCAGCAAATCTTCTCCGGTTACGGTGATCAGATCGCCGCTGCGATTCTGTGCCTGCACCGTCACCCGCTTGGGGCGGGTGACCATTCCCGCTTCTCCTGGGAAGGAAAGGCAGGCTTCCGCAGTGCATTCCGTTTCTTCCGACGCTTCGGTGATGACGGGGTTTATAAGCTCCAGAGGCTCTTCTTCCCCCAACTGAATCACAACCACCCGGCGGAGTACTCCCACCTGCACGGCGGCCAGCCCTACTCCACTTGCGTCTGCCATGGTTTCCAGCATGTCGTCCAGCAGCTGGTGAAGCCGTTGGTCAAATACGGTGACCTGTCTGCTTTTTTTATGGAGGATTTCATCTTCTCCGGTTACAATCTTGCGCAGTGCCATAACGATCGCCCTTTCAGAGTGCAATATAAGTTAAGAGCCTTTTAATTGCCATCGTAATGCATGTCTATATAAATTCCGGTCCGCTTATGACCTGTGTAGTACCATTCCAGCAGATTGCCCAGAAGAGCGCGGGTTTTTATGTTATTGTTGCATTTGAGAATCAGCTTATACCGGTAGCGTCCCGCCGCCTTGAACACATCGGCGGGCACGGGTCCCAGCATCCGCAACGGCAGGTCCCGGTAGGAGGCGGCGGCCACACCGCGGAACTGCTCCAAAAAACCTTGGGCGGCTTTTAGGGTGGCAGACTGCTCCGCCCCGGAAAATCCGATCCCCACCATGGTGCAGAAGGGGGGATACAGGTGCAGCTTGCGGCTGAGGATTTCCTCCTGATAGAAGGATTGGTAGTCCTGAGCGGCGGCCAGTTCGATAATGGGACTTTCGGGGGAATAGGTCTGGATGACGGCGCGGCCCCCCAGCGCCCCCCGGCCGCAGCGCCCCACCACTTGGGTGAGGAGAGAAAAGGTCCGCTCAAAGCTACGGAAGTCGTTGTTGTAAAGACTCTGGTCGGTATTGAGCACCCCCACCAGCGTCACGTTGGGAAAATTGAGCCCCTTGGCCACCATCTGGGTGCCGATCATAATATCGTATTCTCCGGCAGCAAAGGCGGAAAAGTGCTTCTCGTGGCTGAACTTGGACATGGTGGTGTCCATATCCACCCGCAGAATCCGCGCCTGAGGGAACACCTCCCCCAGTTCCTCCTCCAATCGCTGGGTCCCCGCTCCCGAAAGGCGAATCATCTTGCTTTGGCAGGAGGAGCAGGTGGTGGCCCGGGGAGTCTGGTAGCCGCAGTAGTGGCAGAGGAGAGCATCGTTGGCAGCGTGATAGGTGAGAGCCACCGAGCAGGAAGGGCAACCCGCCACCTCCCCGCAGGCGGAGCACCGCACCAAAGTGGAGTGGCCCCGCCGGTTGAGGAGCAGGATGCTCTGCTGGCCCTGCTCCAGATTATAGAGCAGTTCCTCCCGCAGCAGAAGGCTCAGGGAGGGCGTGTCGGAAAGATTTTCGCTCTCCCGCATATCCACAACCTCCACCTGCGGCAGGGGTTGGGAACCAAAGCGCTGACCCAGTTCCACCAGTTCATACCGCCCGGTCTGGGCGGCGTGGTAGCTTTCCACCGCAGGGGTGGCGGAGGCTAACAGCAACAAGGCCCCGTGATAGCGGCACCGCAGCTTTGCGATTTCCCGTGCGTGAAACCGAGGGGACTTGTCGGATTTATAGGTGTGCTCCTGCTCCTCGTCGATGACCAGAAGGCCCAGATGCTCCACAGGGGCAAACACCGCCGAGCGGGTTCCCACCACAATGCGGGCGTCCGCTCCCCCAACGAAAGCCCGCTGTGGAGCACCGCAACCTGATTGCCAAAGCGGGCATGAAAGCTTTCCAGCGTTTGGGCGGTCAAGGCGATTTCCGGAACCAGCACCACGGCGGTTTTGCCCGCCTCCAGACACTGCTGGATGAGGGCAAGGTACACCTGAGTCTTTCCCGATCCGGTGACCCCGTAGAGCAGAGCAGGCTTTTCGGGGTGCTCCAGCAGCCGGGAAAGGGTCTGGAAGGCCTGTTCCTGCAACTGGTTGAGCCGGACAGCGGGGGCCTGCCGCGCTTGTACATCGGCGTAAGGGTTGCGCAGCACCACGTGATCGTAAAAGCCCGCAGCTCCCTTGTTTTGCAGGGCCTCCGCCACCGACCGGGTCACTCCGGTGTAGTAGCACAGCTCCCGCAGGGATACGCTTTCGTGCTCCGCCAAAAACTGGGCTGCCTGCTTCTGCTTGGGGGTAAGCTTTAAACTCTCCCACCCTTCCAGCAGGCGAACCATGGTCACTTTTTCGTCCAGCAGGCGGCGGCCGCTCTGCTCCAGCTTTTCCAGAGCACCCAGAGCCACCAGTTCCTCCAGTTCATTGCCGTCCAGAGCAAAGCCAATGGACAGCCGCTCCTCCCCCACCGGTGCTCTTGCCTTTTTGACGTAGTCCAAAATCTCCTGCTGGGGCCCGGTCAGCTCCAGCCCCTTTTTGCCGGTGGGAGCATAAAGGGTTTTAAAGACGATGCCCAGTCCGGCGGGGACCAGCAGCCGCAATCCGTCAAACCAGGTGCAGAAGGTCTGCTCCTTGAGGTAGCGCAGCAGCACAAGGCCTTCCTCGTCCAAGATGGGATCGTGGTCCAGCTGTTCCAGCACCGGCTTGACCCGGTGGGAAGCCGGAAGCTCCTCCGCCACAACTTGCAGGACGATGCCCTGACGGCGCAGGTTGCCTTTGCCAAAGCTGACCCGCACCCGGCAGCCGGGCACAAGGGTGGACTCCATCTCATCCGGGACAAGATAGGTGTATTCCCGGTCGAAATGGTAAAGGGCGCCGTCTACAGCCACCCGGGCGGTTTTCTGCAAGATGGGCCCTCCTTTTTTACGGGTAGATAACAGAAATCAGGAATCGGCAGAGGGAATCCGCCAATTCCTGTAAAAAGTTTTTCTCCAAACAGAAGCTTTAGATAAAATCGCTGACCTTGCATTTGCCGGAGGCAAACTCCTCCACCGCCAGCTTGACGGATTTTTCGGTCATGGAGATGTGGTTTTCCTCGGCGGCATCGGCAATATCCCGTGCTCTTTGCGCCACGGCCACAACAAATTCGTAGTAGTTATCGTTTTTGCTGATGATCTGGTACATATGGGGTCTAAGCATTCTGACTAACCTCCCGGATAAAATCCTTCCTATGGCGGACCGCACAGCCTTCCGCCACCACAATTGCCTCAAACTTGCGACAACAATCCTTTACGTCCTGATTGACGATGATGTAATCGTACAGCATGGCCTGCTCCATTTCGGTGCGGGCCGCTTCCATCCGCAGAGCGATGGCCTTTTCCCCTTCGGTGCCTCGGGATATCAGGCGACGGCGCAGCTCCTGCATGGAAGGGGGCATGACAAAGACAAACACCCCTTTGCGGTACTGCTTCTTAATTTTCAGAGCGCCTACCAGCTCGATTTCCAGAATCACGTTGATGCCTTAACACAGCTGTTCTTCCACAGGCCCCCGGGGGGTACCGTAGTAGTTGCCGCCGTAGCAGGCGTATTCCAGCATGGCATCCTCTGCAATCATCTGCTCAAAGCGCTCTTTGTCCATGAAGTAATAGTCGACGCCCTCCTGCTCTCCCGGCCGGGGAGCGCGGGTAGTGGCAGAAATGCTGATGGCGCAGTTTGGCTGTGTCTGCATAAACTGTTTGAGCACCGTGCCCTTTCCCACCCCGGAGGGCCCGGAAAAGACAATCAGAAGCCCCCGCTCAGCCATTGGGCACCTCGGATTCGTCCTCCAGCCGGCCGGCCACCGTTTCCGGCTGCACCGCCGAGAGAATCACGTGGTCGGAATCCATCACAATCACTGCCCGGGTGCGGCGGCCATAGGTAGCGTCGATGAGCATCCCCCGGTCCCGCGCTTCCTGAATGATCCGCTTGATAGGCGCGGATTCGGGGCTGACGATAGCGATGAGCCGGCTTGCCGAAACCATATTCCCAAACCCGATATTGATCAGCTTCACCGATCTGCCTCCTTGTTACTCAATGTTTTGCACCTGTTCCCGTATCTTTTCAATCTCGCTTTTTAACTCTACCACAATTTTGGCAATTTCAATATCCTGCGCCTTGGAACCGATGGTGTTGGCCTCCCGGTTGAATTCCTGCACCAAGAAGTCCATCTTGCGTCCCACCGCCTGCCCTGACTGCAAAAATTCCCGCAGCTGGGCGATGTGGCTGCGCAGCCGCACCGTCTCCTCGTCCACGGCGATCTTTTCGGCAAAGATGGCGGCCTCGGTGAGGATGCGCTGCTCCTCCATCTGCTGGTTTTGCAGCACCTCGCTCAGCTTGGCGTACAGCCGGGCCCGGTACTCTTCCACGGTTTTGGGGGAACGCTCCTCCACCTGAGACACATAGCCTTCGATGAGGTCCAGCCGCTCCAGAATATCCACCCGCAGCTGTTCCCCTTCGGCAGCCCGCATGGCAAGGTAGTGCTCCAAAGCTTCCTGCGCCACCTGCCGAACCGCCTCCCACAGGGCGTCTGCATCCAGTTCCACCCGGCGCAGCACAAAAATATCGTGGAAGCGGGCCAGAGAGGACAGAGTGACGTCGTCCTCCACCTGCAGCTCCTGAGAAAGGCCCCGCAAAGCCTCCAGATATCCCTTGGCCAAAGGCGTGTTGATCTGGACCTGAGCATCCGGCTCCTCCAGAGAGACAACGGTGAGGCTCACATCTACTTTGCCCCGGGACACCTGCCCATAGACAAGGGACTTGAGCTTTTCCTCCAGATAGGCCATGGAGCGGGGAACCCGGGCCGAAAATTCAAAAAACCGATGGTTCACCGAGCGGATTTCCACCGAGATTTCCCTGCCGCCTATCAGTTGCTGGGCTTTGCCGTAGCCGGTCATGCTGCTTATCATGATGATACCGCCCTCTCCCGCGTTTAGGCGGGCCGATAGATTTTATACAGTCCCTTTGCCGCAACAGAAAACCCCTTGGAATCCGGCTTCTGCCTCCACGACAATACAGATCATTCAAATAACCTTTGGGCCGGTTCCGATGGGGAATCGGTCAACCCGGCTTTGATCATTCCGACAATCTCCACTCCTCTAAAGGCGCATGCCAGAGTAATATTATTCTACTATACCCGGTGGGGGCTGTCAACCAAATCGGCTAAAACAAAGAGAGGAGCTGCTCCATGGAAATACCGTGAATATACTGGCCCAAATCCACTTGGGAAAGGGCCTGCTCAATGGCTTCCCGCCGGTGGAGCACTCCGGTGAGAAGCTGCTCCAGCCCGGCGATTTCCTCCATACCGAAGAAGTCGCCAAAGATTTTGACCTTTTCCATCACCCCTGCGCTGACCGAAAGCCGAACATCCACCGTGCCAAAATCAAACCGCTGGTCCTTTTGCAGGTCATAAGTAGGGGAATAGCCAAAGTTCCACTCCCAGGTGGCGTATTTTTCGTCCGCCAGCTTCCGCACCGCCGCGATTTCTTCTTGGGTGAGGCGGCGCTCCACCACATCGAGGCGGCTGCGCAGGTAGAAGTCGTACAGGCGGCGCAGAAACTCCTCCGGGCCCATTTTCTCCGGCAGATGCTCCACCAGATTGGTGACCCGGCTGCGGACACTCTTGATTCCCTTGCTGGAGATTTTGGCCTGATTGGGGCGCAGAACTCCCGCCAGATCCCCCACGCTGACATCGTACAGCAAGGTGCCGTGGTGCATGATTCTGCCGTTTTTGGAAGCCTGAGCATTGCCGGAAATCTTCATCCCCTCCACCGTCAGGTCATTGCGGCCGGAAAGCTGGGCCACCACCCCCATCTCAGCCAAAAAGGCGATGACAGGCCCGGCGAACTCGGCATAGCCCCCAAAATCGTCCTCGCCCTGCTCTTTGATGACGGTGTAGTTGACATTGCCCAAATCGTGAAAGACGGCTCCCCCGCCCGACATCCTGCGGTTGACCGAAATGTTTTTTTCCCGGGCGTAGTCCATATCCACTTCTTCCACGGCATTTTGGTTCCGGCCAATGATCACCGCCCGGGCGTTGCGCCAAAGAAGAATAAACTCTCCGGTCAGCCGGGTGAGGACGTATTCCTCCAAAGCCAGATTAAAAGCAGGATCGGTGGACTCGTTGTAAATAAGATACATTGGCTCTGCTCCTTTGCTTTTTCCGTTGTGCAGGAAATTTCTTTGAGAAATGCAAAAAAGGACTTGCATTTATAGGTGTTTTTTACTATAATAGCATATGCGGTCAAGATATTGAAAGCGGGGATATAGCTCAGCTGGTTAGAGCGCACGCTTCACATGCGTGAGGTCATGGGTTCGAGTCCCCTTATCCCCACCACGGTATCCCAACAGGGGTACTTACCAAGTGACATTGCGCGTCACTCTAAGAAAATACCGATATTCTTAACGGAATGTCGGTATTTTTGTTTTGCTTTCAAAGGGAATTGATCTAGTTCTTGACAAGCAGAAAAGCGCATGCTAAAATGAACAATGTTCAGTTTGGAGGTTTATTATGAATAGAGCGATTACTTCCAGAGGGGCGATTCTTTCAGCAGGGAAAGAAATTGTTGTTCAATCAGGTATACAGGGGCTGAATATGAGAGATGTGGCGCAAAAATGCGGTGTTTCTGTGGGATCGATTTACAACTATTTCCCATCAAAAAGTGATTTGGTGGTTGCAACCATTGAGTCTGTTTGGACGGAAATGATGCACAATTCCCAAGGCTGCAATTCCCAATGCAATTTTACCGAAAGTGTTTTGTCTTTGTTCCACAATGTGCAAAAAGGTTGCAAAAAGTATCCTTCTTTTTTTAGCGCTCATTCCATCAGTGTTGCTGCCCTTGACAAGAGCAAAGGCCGGGAAGTGATGAATCAATACTTCGCCCACATAAAAAACGGATTGCTGGAATCACTCCAGCACGATCAAGGCATAAGAAAGGATGCTTTCTCCAAGCAATTCACAAAACCGGATTTTGTTGACTTTGTTTTCTCCAATATCATTACACTGTTGGCGGAAGAAGCAAAGTCGTGTGATTTTTTGCTGGAAATTGTGAATCGCACCATTTATTAAGCCAGCCTTTTGCCCATCCTTTGGCGGGTATTTGCAGAAATTAAACTGAATATTCACTGAATATTTTGGAGGTTTACGGATGCAAGCAATAATGGAAACTTCATTTGACGTAGTATATCTAACCACAGTAGTTACCCTTGGAATTCTTATGATAAAAAATTCTAAGGGCAACAGACAATACACACTGTTTGGCATTATGGCAGTTGTACTTGGCGCGGGCGATTCCTTTCATCTTATTCCCCGTGCGATTGCATTATGCACAACCGGACTTGAAAATTTTACGGTCCCGTTGGGAATCGGCAAATTTATCACCTCAATTACCATGACTGTTTTTTATATCTTGCTTTACTACGTCTGGAGAAAGCGCTATAACATCAGCGGAAAACAAGGTATTACCCTAACTGTTTATCTGCTTGCTGCTGCGCGAATTATTTTGTGCTTATTCCCGCAGAATGCTTGGACAAGTGCCAATGCGCCTTTGTCGTGGGGGATTTACAGAAATATTCCTTTTGCCCTCATGGGTCTGCTGATTGTGGTTCTGTTTTATCAAAGTGCAAAAGAGCACAACGACAAATCGTTCCGATTTATGTGGCTTACCATTGTATTAAGCTTTGCCTTTTACATCCCGGTTGTGTTGTGGGCAGATGTAAACCCACTGATTGGGATGCTTATGATTCCAAAAACCTGTGCCTATGTCTGGACGGTTTGGATTGGATACAGTGATATGAAAAGAATTATAAAATAATGGAATATTTCTTGTCCCATACGGCCCAATTCGAGGATACGGCACCCTGATTTATCTCTGTGTTTTCCCTCCTCTCACTGCAGGCAATAGTCAAAACATACAAATCATTGCTATGATTTTTATGTAATATTCGAATGGAATTGTGGATGAATTTATGGTAAATTTACTAGTGTAAGGATTGTTACTGTTACGGCAGGCAAAACCTCTTGTGGGTTTTGCCTGTTTTTTTGTAGTATGAAGGAGTGTTTGTCCATGCTACCCATTGTACAAAGCGTGTAGCTGGTGGAATCCCCGTCAGCGCTTAAAATTTAGCACTTATAGGGCGCACAAATACCTCAGGTTCCATAAAAAATAACTGTTTGAATCCGGTATTTACATAAACATGGAATCTGGCAGCGAAGGGGGTAGAATTTTGATGGAAGCGCAAATACTCAAAGTCGTTAACAACAACGTATTGATTATCCTTGATGAAAAAGGCGACGAAGCGGTCGCAATGGGCCGAGGAATTGGATTTAAAAAGAAATCCGGTGAAGTGATTCCTTATGACAAAATAGAAAAAGTCTTTGTCCTTTCGGAAAAAGAGCTAAACAACAAGCTGCAACAGCTTATCAGTGTTTTGCCTGCAGAACATTTTATGTTAAGTGAAAAAATCATACAATGCATAAAATCTGTGACCAACTGGAGTCTCAGCGACAATATTTATATTACCTTAACCGACCATATCTCTGCCGCTATCTATAGGCACAACCAAAATATTCACCTGGAAAACGCATTGCACTGGGATATCAAACACCTATACCCGGAAGAATACATCCTTGGCAAAAAAGCGCTGGATATTATTGAAGCAGAATGCGGCATCCAGTTTCCCAGCGACGAAGCGTCTTATATCGCAATGCACCTTGTAAACGCCAGACTAAACACAGACGGCAATATGGAATTTGTGCATAAGGTCACCAAGCTGATTCGGGAAATCACCAACATCATACGATACCACTTTCATTTTGAGCACGCTTTGGAATCGGGGGAGTATTACCAGCTTATTAACTACATCAAAACGCTGGCGCCCCAAATCTTTCGCCAGTCCACCAATAAAAAATCGTTTTTAGAACTGTTTGATGTGATTCAAACCCATTACGCGGAGATTTATCCCTGCGTAAAAAAGATTCAAAAACATATAGAAACTCAGTACTCGTATTCATTAACCGGCGAAGAAATGCTATCCATTTCCATTTGCATTTCTCAGCTTAAAAACCAGTTTACGGACCTATCCGAGCATTCATAGCGGCCCATCCACTTGAAGAAAGGAAGAGATAAAATGCAAAAGTTTGTATATGTACTGACGGATCCTCTGGGCATACACGCCAGGCCCGCGGGATTACTGGTAAAAAAAGCGGCGGAATACCGTTCCAAGGTTCTGGTTAGAAAGGATGAAAAGACGGCTGATGCAAGCAAACTGTTTTCTTTGATGAGTCTGGCGGCAAAATGTGGCCATGAAATTGAATTTATCATCGAGGGAGAGGACGAAGTGGCCGCAGCAAAGGCTCTTGAGGAATTTGTAACATTCAATTTTTAAAGCACGGGGGCGATAAGATGCTTACACTGCATGGAACCGGTGTTGTTGGGGGGATTGCTTTTGGTAAGATTCAATTGTTTCGGCAAGCGGAACCAAAAGTAAAGCGGTATACAGTGGAAAACCCGGAATCCGAGCTAAAACGCCTTGATAGCGCCATTCAAATAGCAAAGCAACAACTGCAGCAGCTTTACGACAAAGCCTTGGATGAGGTTGGAGAAACCAATGCCCTGATCTTCGAAATTCACCAAATGATGCTGGAAGAGCCAGATTATAACCTTTCCATACGAAATATTATTCAAGCGCAGCAGGCAAATGCTGAATACGCAATCGCTGTAAGCAGCACAAACTTCGCCAACATGTTTCAGTCTATGGATGATGAGTATATGAGAGCACGTGCTGTGGATATCCGGGATGTTTCCAACCGCTTGATTGCCGCATTGGGCGGAGAGGGCCCAAGTCAGCCCCAAGTGGAAAGCGGCGCGGTTTTGATGGCGGAGGATTTAACGCCCAGCCAAACGGTTCAGCTTGAAAAAGATAAAATTCAGGCATTCGTTACAAGAGCAGGCACAGCAAATTCCCACACAGCCATTTTGGCCCGCATGATGAATCTTCCCGCCGTGGTGGCGGTGGAAAGCGAGTTTCCCGATTGGTTCCATGGA
>CALCSA010000300.1 GCA_937894185.1 uncultured Clostridia bacterium
GCATCAGCTACTTTTTGCAGAACGCGGCCCAGCTCCTCTGGACCTCCAACCCCAAAGTATTTCCCTCGGTCGTAGGGAACGGTTCCATCAAACTTTTTGATGGAAAATTGTCTATTTCCGTCATCACCATCGTCACCATTGCCACCTGCGTTGTGATTATGGTGGCGCTGACATGGTTTACCAGCAAAACCAGAATGGGCAAGGCCATGCGGGCCTGCTCCGAAGACAAAGGCGCTGCTCAGCTTATGGGGATCAGCGTCGACCACACCATCTCCGTCACCTTTGCCATCGGCTCTGCTCTGGCGGCCATTGCGGGAGTGCTGCTCTGCTCCGCTTACCCCACCCTGATGCCCACCACCGGCTCCATGCCCGGTATCAAGGCCTTTACCTCCGCCGTATTTGGCGGGATCGGCTCCATCCCCGGCGCCATGCTGGGCGGTATCCTCCTTGGAATTATTGAAATCTTCGGCAAAGGCTACATCTCCACCCAGCTTTCCGACGCCATTGTCTTTGCGGTTTTGATTGTGATTCTGCTGGTGAAGCCCACCGGGCTGTTGGGCAAGCAGATCACCGAGAAAGTTTGAGGTGGCAGATATGAAACCCATCGGAAAGCGGCTGCGCAACAACCTTGTGATCTATGGGCTGGTTGTTGTAACCTATGTGGTGCTTCAGATTGTTATGGGAAGCGGCCACATTAGCTCCTCCCTGCAGGGACAGCTGGTGCCCATCTGCGTCTATGTGGTGATGGCAGTGTCTCTCAACCTCACCATTGGCGTTCTGGGCGAATTATCTCTGGGCCACGCCGGCTTTATGAGCGTAGGCGCCTTTACCGGAACGGTGGCCTGTATCGCTTTGGAAAGCCTCATCCCTCTGGGGGCGGCGCGCATGGCGGTCTCCATGCTGATCGGCGCTGCCTGTGCCGCCGTGGCGGGAGTGCTCATCGGTATCCCCGTTCTGCGCCTGAGCGGCGACTATCTGGCCATTGTCACCCTTGCCTTTGGGGAGATCATTAAAAACATCATTAACTGCCTGTATGTTGGAATCGACTATCGGGGACTGCACGTCAGCTTTCTCACCAGCTCTGTGGCTCTGGAACTGGCGGAAGGCGGCCGGGTGATTATCGACGGGCCTATGGGCATTTCGGGGATTAAAAAGCTTTCTACCTTTACCATGGGATTTGTTCTGATCCTCATCACCCTGTTTATTGTGCTCAACCTGATTCACAGCCGCTCGGGGCGGGCGATTATGGCGCTGCGGGATAACCGGATCGCCGCCGAAAGTGTGGGAATCCCCGCCACCAAGTACAAGATGATGGCCTTTGTCACTTCGGCAGCGCTGGCCGGCGCGGCGGGAACCCTATATGCTCTCAACTACTCCACCGTCACCGCCGCCAAGTTTAACTTCAACACTTCGATTCTGATTTTGGTCTTTGTGGTGCTGGGAGGATTGGGCAACATTTTGGGCTCCATCATCGCAGCTACCGTTTTGACCATCCTGCCGGAAATGCTGCGGCAGTTTAACGACTACCGGATGCTGGTGTATGCCGTGGTGCTGATTCTGGTGATGCTGGCCACCAACAACGACGACTTTAAGGGCCTGCTGTATCAGATTCGGGGCAAGATACTGGCTCGAAACGGCACCAAGGAAAAGGAGGGCGCGGTCAATGAGCAGCTATAAGAGGCCCGAAATCAAGCTGGTACCCGTTCCTTCTACCAATATCATTCCCGAGCGGGATATCGACAAGCTGCCGGTGCTGGAGGCCCGCAACCTGGGCATTGACTTTGGCGGCCTGACCGCGGTGGACGACTTTAACATGGCCATTGGCCGCACCGAAATCGCCGGGCTGATCGGGCCCA
>CALCSA010000301.1 GCA_937894185.1 uncultured Clostridia bacterium
GTTAACCGTCAGAAAAACCCGCCGCCACTACCACGCCGACGCAGTCACCGCCTGTCTGGATGCGGTGGAAGGCGCGGGGCCTTTTCTGGAACTGGAAATTCTGGCTCCACAGGAGGGTCAGCAGGAAGCCTTAGAGCGCTTGATGGCGCTGCTAGGGGAGATCGGGCTGGAAGAAAAGCACTTGATCCATCAGTCCTATTTGGAGCTGTTGCTGGCAAAAGGCGGGCAAGGGTAACTTTACTTTTGAGGGGAAGACTAAACCGGAGCAGAACAGTTCTGCACCGATCATAAGAAAGGGCAGGAACGGCGGATTTGCCTTCTTGTCCTTTTTCGTTGGATATGGGATGCAGAGGATCACCGCTTTATGATGAGGGGGAGGAAAGACATGGAGGCTTTGCCTCGAGAGTTTTACCTGCGGGATGCCCGAAAGGGTGCCCGGGACCTATTGGGTAAGCTTCTGGTGCGCCGGACAGAGCAGGGGATTTTGATGGCAGCAATCACCGAGGTGGAAGCGTATCTAGGGGTGGAGGACCCGGCCTGTCACAGCTACGGGGACCGCCAAACGCCCCGCACCCGGACTATGTACGGCTTGGGTGGACACGCTTACATCTACCTGATTTACGGGATGTACCACCTGCTCAACGCCGTCACCGGAGAGGTGGGAGACCCCTGCGCTGTGCTGATTCGGGCGGGGATTCCCGTGGGGGACCGGGAGCTTCTGGCCCAAAACCGCTACGGAAAGCCCTATCACCAGCTGAGTAAGGCTCAGCTCCGGGGCTTTTGCGACGGCCCCGGCAAGCTGGCAAAGGCCTTTGGGCTGACCATAGAGCAAAACGGCTGGGATTTATGCGATTCCCCTCTTTTTATCACAGAGGGAACAAATAAGAAGATTCACATTGCCGACGGACCCCGGATTGGGGTGGATTACGCCGGGGAAGCCGCCGCATGGCCTCTCAATTACCGTCTGGTGGAGGAATGAGCCCAAGCTGGAACTTGGTATCCTAGAGATTAGCTATAAAAAAATCCACCCGCTGGCGAGTGGATTTTTTCTTCAGGTTGGGTTTTGCAGTGGGGAACTAGCCTACCGCAGATAGTCCAGAGAATCCACGGTGCCGGGGGTGGGATTGACGTTGGGGTTTGTGCGGTTCTGATAGTCGGTGTCGGTTCGGGTACGGTCCATGCAGCTGGAACAGGCAAGCATGGTAAGGACCGCCAGGATGACAGTAAAGGTCTTTTTCATAAGTTATACCACCTCATCCATAGCTTAACCGGAGAACGAAGCAGGATGCGTGACAAATTCCGGTACTTTTTACAAGAAAAGGCTTTGATCCTTGCCGCGGATTTATCAAAAAGAGGTCCTTTGTAAAAAATCTTGTTGAAAAAGTAAAATATCATAGGTTGCATCTCTGTCTTTTCGCAGATATACTCAAGATGTCTTATAAAGCCGCGAGGAGGAGTATCATGCTGCCGGAACTGTTTTTAGATACCAGCCGCCCAGCCGTCCGTGTTTGGGAGGAGGCTGGAAGGGGGGAAATCTTGGACCTGTTCCAGCGGGAAGTGTACGGATATACCCCCATTGTCCAGCCTAAGCTCCACCAAAAGGTAACCCGGCGGGAGCAGGTTTCCCCCACGGTTCAAATGGAGCGAATTACCCTGACGTTTGGTCTGGATGGCAAGGAGGCCGGCTTTGAGATTCTTCTCTACACCCCGGTTCAGATTGCCGGAAAGCTGCCGGCGGTGGTGATGCTCAATCCCTTTTCCCGCAACCAAGCGCTGGATCACGCCCGGCGGGATGTCCAGCACATGCCCTACGAAGCAATCACCGCACAGGGCTACGCCGCAGTCTATGCCTTGGTGGACGGGCTGGCAAAGGACGACAAAGATCAATATTCCAAAGGGGTTTTTGAATTGTTCCCCCGGGAGAACCCCCACGGCTGGGGCGTCATTTCGGCCTGGGCTTGGGGCGGCAGCCGGGTGGTGGACTATCTTTACACCCGGGACATTTTTGATCACGAAAAGATCGCTGTGGCAGGTTTTTCCCGGGGAGGCAAGGCGGCCCTTTGGTGTGCCGCTCAGGATCAGCGGATTTCCATGGTCTGGTCGGTGGCGTCGGGCTGCACAGGAGCGGCCGTGACCCGGGGCAAGACCGGAGAGCATGTAGCCGACATTACCACACAGTTCCCCCACTGGTTTGCGGAGCGGTACAAGGAGTACAGCGGCAACGAGGAGGCCTTGCCGGTGGACCAGCATCTGCTGCTGGGGTTGGTGGCTCCTCGCAAGCTTTATGTTTCCAGCTCTTCATTGGATAACTGGGCCGACCCCCAAAGCGAATTTAAAGGCCTTGCCCTTGCCGCGGAAGCCTACCGCCTGTATGGGCTGGAGGCAGTGGACGACCACTGCTCCTTCCCCCAAGTGGGGGAGCAGATCATAAAGGGATACACCGGCTACCACCTGCGGGAAGGGGAGCATGCCTGTACCACACAGGATTGGGAGCTGTTCCTCCGGTTTATCCGCCGCCACTTTTAACAGTGAGGAAAGGCTATGAAATACAGGAAGAATTCGATTCATACCCAAATGATTGCCAGCAATATCATCATCATCACCTTGCTGGTGGCCCTGATCGGAGCCAGTGTGTATGCCGGCGCCACCTGGCTGCAGATCAGAAACTCCCAGCGGCTCAACAACGAACTGGTGGCGGCCAAGGGCAAAAACTTTGACGAGACCTCACGGGCCTTTAAACGCACCATCAACTACTTGACCATTACCAACGAGCTGGACTATGCCCTCAATCTGAAAACCACCGACCGGGAGTCCCTGAATCTGGCCAACCGGGCCATTAAGAAAGCAATTACCGACAAATCCATTTTTTTTGATGAAATATACGGTTGGTATCTTTTTGATGCCGACCATAATCTGCGTGCCCATCAGCACAAACGCTACAATAAAGGGGAACAGGATGTCATCTTCCCCCAAATGGATGAAAGCTGGTTTGATCCTTCCGGGCAGATTCGCAGCTTTGTGCTGGATGGGCGGCTGCTCTACACCCGCAAGATCGTCAGCTTTAAGAATCTGGAAGAGCTGGGGTACTTTGTAGCCATCTACGACAATAGCTACCTTCACCAGCAACTCAGCACCATTTTGGCCAGCGAGAAGCAGTTTGCCATTGTGTTCGACGCATACGGCTCCCTGATTGTTCACAACTACACCGACAACGACACCATGAACTTTATCTTGGAGCAGGTGGATTTTTCCACCATGGAAAACAGCCAGATTGTCAAAATTCCCGAGCTTGGCAAAACCATTGTGGCCCAATATATCAGCCCCTACAACCACTGGAGGCTGGTGCTGGCGGTCTCCCTTAAAGAGATCACCCAGTTTTCCGACCTGCTGCTGCTGATTATTTTGGTCATCGGATGCTTTGGCCTGTTGTTTGGCATCATCACTCAGATGGTCAACTCCCGCCACATCATCAAGCCTCTGAGCCACATGGTCAACGTGGTAAACAAGGTGGAGCAGGGGGACTACAGCCAGAGGCTGGGCCCTCAGCAAAGCGAGGAAATGGAGATTCTGGCCAGTTCCTTTAACCAGCTGATTAAAACCACCGATAACCTGATCAATCAGGTACTGCGCCACGAAATCAAATACCGGGATATGCAGCTGGAGGCCATGCAGGCCCAAATTCGCCCCCACATCCTCTACAACACCTTGGAGTGCATCAACTGGCTGGCGGAGTTTGGCCGCAAGGAGGACATCCGCAAGGTGACCATCGCCTTTTCCAACATCATGCAGTCCCTTGCCAAGGGAGAAAAGTTTATCACCGTGCGGGAGGAGCTTTCCTACACCGAGGATTTCCTCGCCATCTACAAGATTCTGCTGGAGGATAAATTCAGCTATACCATCCACTCCCAAAGCCTTGCCTGCGACGACGTCATCATCCCCCGGCTGACCATCCAGCCTCTGGTGGAAAACGCAGTGCTTCACGGCATCAAAAAGAGCCGGGAAAAGGGCAAGGTGACGGTGAGTCTGGTATCTACCCCCGAGGGGATTCTCATCTCGGTTATTGACGATGGAGTGGGGATGGAGGACAGCGTGGTAAAGAGAATCAACCACTACGCCGAGCTTCCCGACGAGAGTCTGACCACCAACTTTGGCATGGGGCTGCGCAACGTCATCGACAGGTTGTGGCTGGTCTATCGGGGCAAATCAAGGTTTTCCGTCACCAGCAGCCCGGGGTGGGGCACCACCATCGACGTCTTTATTCCACTGAAGGAGAGTGAACATGAGCTATTCCGTCCTGATTCTGGATGATGAGCCCCTGATTGTCAGCGGGATTTCCAAAAGCATCCGGTGGGAAGCAGAAAACTGCCGGTTGATTGCCACCGCCGGGGATGGCCTCAAGGGCCGGGAGCTGATGGACCAATACAAGCCGAATATTTTAATTTCCGACATTATCATGCCGGGGTATTCCGGGCTGGAACTGGCGGAGCACTGCCGCAAGCACCACTATAAGACCAAGATTATCATCCTGTCGGCCTAT
>CALCSA010000302.1 GCA_937894185.1 uncultured Clostridia bacterium
CATTAGTATAGCACAAAACCTTGCCATTTTCCCTAGGATTTGCTAAATTATAGTCGCACCACTTAAAACATGCCCATTAAGGGGAAGAATCCATTCAAGGGAACCCTTCCCCCTTTCTATAAAGGAGATGCCTGTTTGAAACTGGGAAATCTAATCTTACCAAAAACCGCCGCTCTGGCTCCCATGGCCGGAGTGGCCGATCGCGCCTTCCGGGAAATCTGCGTGGCCGAAGGGGCTTGCTACGCCGTGGGGGAGATGGCCAGTTCCAGAGGGTTGGAGCACCGCTCCCGCAAGACGGCCCAGCTCCTCAGCGTCAGCGAAGCCGAGCGTCCCTGCGCTGTTCAGCTCTTTGGGGACGACCCCGATTCCATGGCGCAGGCAGCCATTACGGCCCAGCTCTACCGGCCCGATGCTCTGGACATCAACATGGGATGCCCCGCCCCCAAGGTGGCGAGAGTGGGCTGCGGTAGCGCCCTGATGAAGAATCCCTCTCTGGCGGCGGAAATCATCCGGGCGGTGCGCTCGGTGACCGCCCTGCCGTTAACGGTGAAAATCCGCACCGGATGGGACAGTGAGCACCTCAATGCCGTGGAGCTGGCTCTTCTGGCCCAGAAGGCCGGAGCCGACGCCGTCACGGTGCACGGCAGAACCCGGATGCAGATGTACGCTCCCCCCGTGGACCTTGCCACCATCGCCCGGGTCAAGGAGGTTTTGGACATCCCCGTCATCGGTAACGGAGATATTTGCGATATAGAAAGCGCCGAAAAGATGTACGAAGAAACCAAGGTGGACTTGGTGATGATCGGCCGGGGAGCTCAGGGAGCACCTTGGGTCTTTCGCATCCTCAAGGCATGGCTGGAGCGGGGAATTCGCCTTCCCGAGCCCTGTCCCGAGGAAAAGCTTGCCATCATGCTGCGGCAGATTGCCTTGGCGGTGGAGTATAAAGGCGAATACGTTGCCATGCGGGAGGCCCGCAAGCATGTGGCCTGGTACTGCAAGGGCTGGCGGGGAGCCGCCGCTTTGCGCCGCCGGGCAGGAACCCTGACCCGCTACGAGGAGCTGGAAGCACTGGCCCGGGACGCTCTCCGGGATCAGCGTCCCGAGGAGGATGGCTAAGTTAACCTCCTTTAAACTTCCTTTTCTTTGATTGACAAAGGCCGATAAAATGCAGTACAATAATACAAGCATCAACACGCTGGAACCCTTTCCGGAATGCCGATTAATGGAGGATTGCCATGAGGCTGAAACGATGGATTGCCGCGGTGCTGGCCACACTGCTGCTTTTTTCTTTGGCGGGCTGCGGCGACAAGCCGGAAAGCTCCGAGTCCTCTTTGGACTCCTCCCCCGCCGACCTTTCCCAGCCGGAGCCCGATCCGGAATATCCGTTGCAGATAGGGGACGCCGTCATCAACGCCCGTCCCGGCAAGGTGGTATCTCTGGCTCCCTCCATCACCGAGAAAATCTGCGATCTGGGGCTGCAAAACCGTTTGGCGGGGCGCTCTTCCGAGTGCTCCTACCCCGAGTCCATCCTCGCCCTGCCCCAGTACGGAACCTCCAAGTACCCCGATGTCAAGGGCCTGCGGGACCTGAAACCCCAGCTGGTGCTGTCGGTGGAGGAGCTTCCCGCCGAGGCCATGAAGGCCTTGGATGAAATAGGCGCTACTTTGGTAATTGTGCCCTCCTACTGCCGCAACATTGCCCAGTGGGAGGACGCCTACATAGAACTCGCCTCTATCCTGGAGGGCAGAACCACCGGCAAGGCGCTGGGCGAGCGGTTTGTTCAGGAGCTGGAATCCCGGCTGGATGCCATTGCCGCCTCCTACCCCGAATCCCACCCTCTGCCCGCTCTTTACCTGCGGCTGATGCCCTTTACCGTGGCCACCGGAGATACGCTGGAAAGCGAGCTGATGGAGCGGGTGGGCTTTGAGAACATCGCCTCCGGCCAAAAGGAGTGGGTGTTTGATCCCGAAGCCGCCACCGGAGAGGAAGGCCGGGCTCTGTTCAACTCTTTGGAGATTATCTTCCTTTACGAAAAGTACGTCACCATCAAGCATCTGGAACGCAGCGACCACTACAAGCGGCTTCAGGCCACCCTTAAGGACTGGTATATTTACGTCGACGGCATCGCCTTTGAGCGGCAGAGCCTGCGGCTGCTGGATGAGCTGGAAAAGATGGTGAGTCTGGAAACCGTGGGGGTCCGGTAAGAATTCCTGTCTATGGCGAAATCCATATCCCCTCCCCTGTCCATAGGTCGAAGCGCCGCTGATTGGCCCGTGCTGTGTACAAAAATACAAGCTGCTCTGTTGGTTTACAGTCGGGGGTGCGGGAAACCAGGCCCCCGATTTTTTACCCCCAGTTTAAGAACCCTTTAAGATTTCATTAATTCCTCTTTCGTTCACAGCTTAGACACATATAGTTTGGGGTTTGTCCATGAGTGGCGATTATACTAAACTTGCTTCCCTGTTTTGAAGCAAACACCTCCTTTGCCGCGAAAACCGCAAAGAATTCTATACTCACCACAGGAGGAATCGTATGTTACGCAATACCTTACAGAACATTCCCCGCCGCAACTGGCTGATGCTCATCCCCATGGGACTGGGAGGGCTATATTTTTACCTGCTGGAGCGAATAGCTCCCGCTCCCCGCTACATACTCCACTCCCCCTTGGATGATTTGATTCCCTTTGCGTCCGCCTTTATCATCCCCTACGTCATCTGGTATTTTTACGTCACCGGTATGGGCGTGATTCTCTTTTTTAAGGATTCCGATGAGTTTGTTCGGTTCGCCGCCTTTATTGCAGGCGGTATGCTGATCGCCTGCCTGATCTACACCTTTTGGCCCAACGGCCAGATGCTCCGCCCCGACCTTTCCGCTCCAAACGGGCCGCTGGAAACTCTGATCCAGTTCCTCTACTCCATCGACACCCCCACCAACAGCTCCCCCAGCATCCACGTTGTCTATTCCATCGCCGCCCACACGGCACTGATACGGTACAACCGAAAGCACCGCCAGATCAAGGCTCTGAATATCGCCTCTCTGATTATAACCATCTTCATCATCCTCTCCACCGTCTTTATCAAGCAGCATTCAGTGCTTTGCGTGGTCAGCGGACTGCTGTTGTCACTGGCTCTCTACGCCGCCATCTACGGGCATTCCGCCATGCAGTACTTCCGGGCCTACCGTGCCGAAAAAGCCGCCTACCAATAAGATATCCCACACCGCCCCCAGCCGGGCGGTGTTTTGCGTCCGCGGACAAGAGAAAACCTCCGGCGGCAGCGAGATGCTGTAACCGGAGGTTTTGCTGTTCTGTTATAGGGGGGAGCGGAACGGCCCCCGCTTGAGGTAGCGCCCCATAGGCTGGGGAACGATGCGGTTCTCCCGGCAGACCATGTTGCCCCCCAGAAGAACGGCTTTGGCGCTGCCGGAAAGGCTCATTCCCTCGTAGGGGGCGTAGTCC
>CALCSA010000303.1 GCA_937894185.1 uncultured Clostridia bacterium
CCCAAAGCTCCATGAACGATATGGCCCGATTTTACGCCGGGATGTACCGCTCCTTCAGCTGGGAGGCTTATCAGGAGATGTGCAGCCGCTTCCCTATCGACCCTAAAAAGCGGATCAACACCTTTTCCAAGGGGATGAAGCGGCAAACCGCCCTGATTCTGGCGCTGTCCTGCCGCCCCGACATTCTGCTGCTGGACGAAGCCTTTGACGGGCTGGACCCGGTGATTCGCATCGGTCTGCGCAAGATTCTGGCCGACCTCATTGCCGATGGCGGCATGACGGTGGTCATCGCCTCCCACAACCTGCGGGAGCTGGAGGATTTGTGCGACCATATGGGGCTGCTCCATGCCGGCAAGGTAATCTTCGCCCGGGAAATTGATCAGGTTAAGCTGGGGTTTTGTAAGGTGCAGGCCGCCTTTACCACTCCCCCCAAGCGGGAGGCTCTGCAGGCGCTGGATATCATGCAGTACGAGACCAGCGGCAGTGTTCTCAACCTCATTGTGCGGGGCAACCCCAACGACATCATGGCGCTGATTCAGGGAATGGAGCCTCTCTTTGTCGAAACGGTTCCCCTCACGCTGGAGGAGGTATTTATTCATGAAATGGAGGCGGTGGGATATGACTACTCCAAAATCATATTCTAAAAACAGCCGGAGCCTTGGAATGTTCCGCTCGGCACTGCTTCACCAAAGCGCATTTATAGTCGCCACCACCATTCTGCTGTTTATCAGTATTGTGGTGCCCTATCTAGTGGCCGCGCCGGACCATTCCCATCTGGTTTACAATTACAGCGGTCCCGATCTGGAAGGGGCGATCCGGGATTATTACGCTCGCACCTTTTCCGGCATCTACCTAAGCGATGCCCAGCCCGGATTTATCGGGGGGCTTCTGGCGGTGGTCAGCTTTGCGGGCGCTTTGTTTTCCGCCCGCTACCTCCACAGCAAGAAGATGACTGACCTCTACCACTCCCTTCCTGTCCGCCGCGAAAAGTTTCTGCTGGTCAACACAGGAGCTTCCATGCTGGCCATTTTAGGGCCTTATCTGGTGATCTACCTGCTCACCATGGCGGGACAGCAGGTGGTGTACGGCCGCTTTGGCTGGGTGACCGCCGGATACTTCCAGTATATGGCCATGGACCTGCTCACCACCATCGCCCTTGTGTGGGTCATCTACGCGCTCACCATCTTTGTATCGGTGAATGTGGGAACTACCTTTGACAGTATGGCCATCTCCGGCACCCTCATGTTCCTGCCTCCCGCCGTTTACGGCATTGGCGGAGCCATCTGGCAGCTTACCACCTTTGGCGCCGAGTTTAATGGCAAGTATATTCTGCGCCTTTCCCCTTTTCTCTTTTTCTTCGAGCGGTTTTCCTCTTCAGTCTACTATGGTTCCCGGAACCCTGTCTACAACTATCCCTTCCTTTCCGGTCTTGTGGCCGTCTGGTTTGCCATTGGATGCCTGCTCTTTGCAGCGGCGCTGTTCTGCTACCGCCGCCGCAAAAGTGAAGTTGCGGAGCAAACCCAGCCCTTTGGCATCTTTCAAATGGTGGTTAAGTGCTTTTCCGTCTTTTGCGGCTCCGCCCTTTTTCTGGGACTGTTTAGTGACAGATCCATAGTGGTGCGGATGCTGGCCCTTGTGCTGGGCGGAGTTCTGGTGGGCCTCATCGTGGAGCTGATCTTTTCCCGGGGCCTGCGCTCGGTGCTGAAAAACCTTAAATGGCTGGCCTTGGCCGGTGGAATCTACTGTCTGCTGTATCTGGGGCTTACTCTGGATGCCTTTGGATTTGTCAACCGGGTTCCCGCCACCTCCAACGTGGTTTCGGCCACGGTGACCTACCGGGGGCAGTACTGGGATGACGTCAGCCTGCAGCAGCTTGGGCCTCAAACAGACTGGTCCTCCAACTCCTCCACCCTGCTGGAGGACCCCCAGTGTATCGAAATTCTGCGCGACGCCCATCTTTCCCTGCTGGAACACCACCGGCAAAGCAGCGAGCAGGACTACACCGACTACAGCAGCGGATACCTGAGAATTCAGTATCAGCTCCGCGGCGGCGGCACTCTCAGCCGCTACTATTCCAGCGTGGACTCCCAGTCCTACGCCCTGTTGGCCCAGCTGGAGGATAAGCCGGAGTTTATTACCAAAAACAGCCCCCTCTTCTTTATGGATGAGTATGCCCAGCGGCCCGGTGTTCAGCTGTCCGTCACCTTGGACGCCACTTCGATGGTCAGCGACATCCTCCAGCCCATGAAGCTCAATGGCGATCAACTCAACCGGATGATCGCCGCTCTGCAAAGCGACACTTTGCGCCAGCCCCTGGATGAAATTTTAAATCCCGGTCAAAAGGCAAGGGGATACATCCGCCTCACCTACCGTGATTTTGCCAGAGAGGACAGCTTTGGCGATTATCCCAGCATCGCCATGGAGGAAGTGTATGCCAAGGAATACGGCTATGACTACGATTCCCCCGACAGCCGCAGCATCGTTGCCCAGCACTGGATTCCCATCACCGAAAGCTACACCGATACCCTGACCCTGCTGAAAGAGTTGGGACTGGACAGCCTCTTGGCTCCCAATCTGGAGGAAATCTACGAGGTGCGGATCACCGACCTCTACGAAACTTACCAGTTCTACAACGCCAACCGGGTGCGCCGGATGATGCCGGAAGGCCCCCAAAGCTACTACTGGCGGATGCAGGGGGAGGAAAGCGACGATTTTCAGGTTTTCTCGGTGACCGATCCCGCCGAAATTCAGCGGCTGGTTGACCGGAGCATCCCCATGATGTTTTTGGATCAAAGGCTCTCCTCCCAAGTGATGGCAATGCAGTATTATGATCAGCGGGGCGGAGAAATGTCCATGGCCTTCATCCGGCTGGAGGATTTGCCCGATTCGGTCCGTTCTAGGGCCGCCAGCTATCTGGAGGAAAAGGCCGGCCGCTATGAAAGCGACAGCCTCTACGCAGAAGCCCTGGATTCCTTCCCCCACAACAGCATCTTCTAACTCATTTTTCATCGCGTTCCCATTCCCCCGCCCGCGAAACATTGGCCTGGTCACAGCCGGCCGTTTCGTGGGCGGTTTTTATATGGCATTCACCTTACCGCAAAGCCACCCTTGCGGCTCTTCTGATTCCCCTGCCCCCTTGCCTGCAAACTCGACGGGAATCCCGGTTTTTCCCCCTGCTTCCCTTGCTTTTTTGAACCGGTTGTGCTAAGATAAAGTATCGTATAGAGTCAAACCCGTGGAACAGGCCCAGTAGGTCTGCCAGCACCACAGCAGAGAGGCGGCGCCCCGGCTGAAAGCGCTGCTTGTGGAGGCAACACCGAACCTTCTCCTGCAAGGGGTGGCGGTCAACGTCCCAAGGGACCGGTAGCCGCCAACGGCAATCCGCCCGCCGTTACCGGTGCGGACAGAGTGTTTGCTTTGGCAAAAATTTGGGTGGTACCGCGGAGCCTCGCTTCGTCCCTGTGTGGACGAGGCGTTTTTTGTGTCATAATAAGAAGGATGACCCGCTGGAATATAAAAGGAGTGAAGGATATGAAAACCGCATTGGAAAACATCCGCATAGAGGCCGGAAAAGCTTTGGAAGCCGCAGCGGATACCGCTGCCGTGGAGCAGCTTAGAGTGTTATATCTGGGCAAAAAAGGAAAGCTCACCGCCATCCTTAAGCAGATGGGTTCCCTTTCCCCCGAGGAGCGGCCTGTGGTGGGCCAACTGGCCAACGAGGCCAGAGCCAAGATCGAAAGCCTGATTGCCGACCGCAAGGAGGCTCTGGGCAAAGCCGCTCTGGCCGGGCGTCTGGCCGCCGAAACTCTGGATGTCACCATGCCGGGGCGCAAAGCCCCCACCGGCAACCGCCACCCCCTAAACATTGTGCTTGAGGAGGTGGAGGAAATCTTTTTGGGCATGGGCTTTGATGTGGTGGAAGGCCCCGAGGTGGAGTACGACTACTACAACTTCGAGGCGCTGAATATGCCCAAGACCCATCCTTCCCGGGATACACAGGATACCTTTTATATCAGCGACGACATTGTGCTGCGCACCCAAACCTCCCCGGTGCAGATTCGCACCATGGAGCAGCGCAAACCTCCCATCCGCATCCTCTCCCCCGGCCGGGTCTACCGCTCCGACGCGGTGGACGCCACCCACTCCCCCCTCTTTCATCAGATTGAGGGCCTTGTGGTGGACAAGGGCATCACCATGGCCGACCTTAAGGGGACTCTGGCCACCTTTACCCAGAGCCTTTACGGCCCGGAAGCCAAGGTGCGCTTCCGGCCCCACCACTTTGCCTACACCGAGCCTTCCGCCGAGATGGACTTTATGTGCTACGCCTGCAAGGGCGAGGGCTGCCGCCTCTGCAAGGGAGAAGGCTGGATCGAGCTGCTGGGCTGCGGCATGGTTCACCCCAAGGTGCTGGAAAACTGCGGCATCGACTCCGCCGTCTACTCCGGCTTTGCCTTTGGCATCGGTCTGGAGCGAATCGCCATGCGCCGCTTTGCTATCAACGACCTGCGGCTCTTCTACGAAAATGACCTGCGCTTCTTGCGCCAGTTTTAACATCCTCTCACGGGGAGCAAAGTGCGTCCCCACTCGAGGTGCCAC
>CALCSA010000304.1 GCA_937894185.1 uncultured Clostridia bacterium
AAAAGTGGCCAAAGGCACCGGGGATTTTCCCCGTGGCCCCGCCATGACCCGGCAGGAGGCCGTCGCCGCCTTGGAGGCGGGGATCGGCGTGGCTCTGGAATTGGGAGAAAAGGGCTATCATCTTCTGGCCACCGGGGAGATGGGAATCGGCAATACCACCACCTCCTCCGCTTTGGCTGCGGTGCTGCTGGACCTTCCGATCCGGCAGGTGACCGGCCGGGGAGCCGGGCTTTCTGACGAAGGTTTTGCCCGCAAGCTGGCGGTGATTGAGCAGGGCATCGCCCTGCACGCCCCCGACCCCAAAGATCCTTTGGGGCTGCTTTCCGCTCTGGGGGGATTCGACATCGCCGGAATGGCGGGACTTTGTATCGGCTGTGCCGTCATCGGGCTTCCGGTGGTGCTGGACGGCCTGATTTCCTGTGTTTCCGCACTGCTGGCGGTGGAGCTGAACCCTCTGGTCCGCCACTATCTTCTTCCCTCTCACGTTTCCGCCGAGCCTGCCGGTGCCCTCCTGCTGAAGCGGCTAAAGCTCCAGCCTCTCCTTTACGCCGGCATGAAGCTGGGAGAAGGCTCCGGAGCCGTGGCCACCTTCCCTCTTTATGATATGATCCACTCCATCTACTGCAATATGCCCAGATTCGACGATACGGAAATCGTTCCCTACGAGCGGTATTCCACCACTTGATGGAGGATGAGCCGGTTCCCTTTGTGCCAGTTGATGGGACAAGCCCCTGCCGTCACGATATTTTGTTGAATCTGTTTCATCCTTGATTGTCCAGGGAGGTGTTAGGCCATGCTGGTGCTGCTTTACGGCGGTTCCGCCTGCGGCAAGAGCGCCATGGCGGAGGATGTCTGCTCCAACTTGGGCGGCCAGGTGCTTTATGTAGCCACCATGCGCCCTTGGGGTACCGGCGCCCAAGAGCGGATTACCCGCCACCGTGCTCTGCGGGCAGATAAGGGCTTTGATACCTTAGAGCATTACGAAAATCTGCAAAGCTTGCATTTGCCTAAGGCATATCATGCCCTATTGCTGGAATGTGTGGGGAATCTGGTGGCCAACGCCCTTTTCGAAGGCTATGTGGACCCCCTTCTGCTCCCCGATGAGGTGCTGGCGGGGACAGAGCAACTTCTCAAACAGGTGCCCCATCTGGTCTTTGTCACCAACGATATTTTTACCGATGGTGTTGCCTACCCCAAAGAGACCAGCCTGTATTAAAACTGCATTGCCCAAACCAACCGCCGGCTGGCCCGTCTGGCCGATGTGGTGGTAGAGGTGGTTTGCGGCCTGCCCATCTACCATAAGGGAGGAGGCCTTCTGCCGTGATGAAAACCCTTTGGGACGGCTTTTGCACAGCCTTTTCCATGTATACCATTCTGCCGGTGCCCCCCGCCAAGTGGAGTCGGGAGAGCATGCGGTATGCTCTGT
>CALCSA010000305.1 GCA_937894185.1 uncultured Clostridia bacterium
ACAGCGATTTTGTCTTGGTAGAGGGCAAGGCACTCCTCCAGAAAAGAAAAGTCCTCTGCCGCCGCCGTGCCCAAAATCACCCGGTGGACCCCCAGGTTCAGGTAGGCATCCATGGCGGCCCGGTCCCGAATGCCGCCCCCCAGCTGCACAAACAGCCCTTCCACTTCCAGAATGCCCCGGATGGCGGAAACGTTGGCCATTTTGCCATCTTTGGCGCCATCCAGATCCACCACGTGGAGATACTCGGCACCCTGTTCCCGAAAGCGTCTGGCCATAGCAGCAGGGCTGTTGTCATACACCTTGAGCCGGGCAAAATCCCCCTGTGTCAGGCGGACCACCCGGCCATCCTGAATATCAATGGCTGGAAAAAGCTTCATATGTTCTCCTCCTGCAGGGCTGCCGCATCGGTAGGGATATGCGGCAGAATCCCAAGGCCAGCTTGGTAATTTTGATATGTTTAACTCGGGTATTATATCACGGTAGTGTGCTAAAGTCAAGGGCAAGCTTTTCCATCGCTGCCGCAAAAAGTGCCGGGGCAGCAAACTCTCCGGCACTTTGATTTCCTATGATTCATCGCTAAGGCAGAGATTTTCTCATGCGTCTTCCCGCTTTTCCCTGTCTTTTTCCTTGTCCGTCTTTTTGGGCGGATTGGGGATACAGAACTCAAACTCGGTGTACTCTTTCTGCTCGCTGCGGACAAATATTTCACCCTTGTGGTAGTTGACGATGGACTTGACAATGTGCAAACCCAACCCCACCCCGTTTTTATTGAGGGAACGGCTTTTGTCCAGCTTGTAGAACCGCTCGAACAGAAGAGGCACCTCGCTTTTTTCCAACCCTTCCCCGGTGTTGCGAATGGCCACATAGGTGCGCTGGGCATCCTGCTGGTAGTGGAAGGTGATGACTCCTTCCTCGTTGACAAACTTGACGGCATTTTCGATGAGGTTGTACACCACCTGATGCATCAAGTCCATGTCGGCCCAGATCATCACCTTGTCGGTTTCCAGCCCCTCAATGCGCACCCGCTTTTCTTCGATGGTCTGCTCCAGACTAAAGACACTCTGGCGGATGCTCTCGCTGATGTCAAAGAGGGTGGGGTTCATATGCAGCTCTCCGGTTTCGATCCGGGCGGTGTCCAGCATGGAGCGGACCAGACGGGATAGCCGCTTGACCTCGTTGGAGACGATCTGCAGATAGTGTTCCCGCTTTTCCTCGGGAATGGTGCCGTCCAGAATGCCGTCCACAAAGCCGCCGATGGTGGTCATGGGGGTTTTCAGCTCATGGGATACGTTGGCCACAAAGGAGCGCCGGGTGGTCTCGGTGGCGGCAAGGGAGGAGGCCATGTTGTTAAAGGCCATGGCCAACTGCCCCAGCTCGTCAAAGCCGGACACCTGCACCCGCTTGGTAAAGTCCCCCTGAGAAAAGCTTTGGGTGGCAAAGAGCATCTCCTTGAGGGGTTTGACCAGATTAGAGGTGATAAAGTAAATCAGCACAAAGGAGATAAACAGAACCACCGCAGCGCTGATCAAAAACATCTTGGCCACTTCCACAAGAAATTCCGTGAGGCTGCGGGCATTGGAGGCGGCAAACAACGCTCCCACCGGCTGGCCCCGGCCGATGACGGGAACTCCCACCACATAGTAGGCTTCGGTAAAAAAGCCCCCCAGCGTTCCGGTACCGGAATAGGTTCCGGCTATGGCCCGGCTGACAATATCCGGGTTTACCACGACGCCTTCTGCCTTTTCGCTCTGAGCGCCGGCAGAATAGAGGAGCACCCCTTCTGTATTGCAGAGGAAAATTTCCGCATCCACCGAAAAGGCCAGCACCGAATAGGCGGTATCGATCACCGGGATGTCGATGAGGCCGAAGTCATTGGTCTCGTAGTTGCGGGCGGTGGTGGCGGCGGCAAAGTTGGCGTTGCGCTCCAGCATGGCGTACCGCTCGTTCTGAAAGTATTGGGAGGCAAACACCAAAAGCACCGCCCCCAGCACGATAATGCTCAGGACGATGCAAAGTGCAAAGATGGAGAA
>CALCSA010000306.1 GCA_937894185.1 uncultured Clostridia bacterium
TTCCTGCGGAGAAACTGGTGGAGTCCGCCGTCTCCAAGGCGCTGAAGAAGTAAACCACCTTGCAATAAAAGCGCAGGCGTGTGGAACAACTCCACACGCCTGTATTGATTCATCCGTTGTTGTTCTGAGCCCCGACCTGTTTTAAGGCTCTATCTTCTTGTCGGTGATCTTCTCCCGGTAGGTTTTGGCCGCCTGCTCGTTCTTGTTCTGGCCAAACTGGTAGTAAACTCTGCCCACCAGAGGATCGGGCAGGTACTGCTGCTCTACATAGTGGTTGGGGTAATCGTGGGAGTAGAGGTAGCCTCCCCGGCCCAGCTTTTTGGCTCCGCCGTAGTGGGTATCCCGGATGGTGAGGGGAACTGAGCCAATCTCGGCGTTCTTGACATCGTCCATGGCGGCCCAGATGGCCTTGGCGGAGGAGTTGGATTTGGGGGAGGTAGCCAGCAGCACTACGGCTTGGGAGAGAGGAAGCTGCGCTTCCGGCAGGCCCAGCTGGAGGGCTGCGTCCACGCAGGCTTTGACAATGGTGATGGCCTGAGGGTAGGCAAGGCCGATGTCCTCGGCGGCGATGACCAGCAGCCGCCTGCAGACTGACAGCAAATCCCCTGCCGAAAGCAATCGGGCCAGATAGTGGACGGCGGCGTTTTCGTCGGAGCCGCGGATGGACTTTTGAAACGCGGACAGGATGTCGTAATGCTCGTCTCCATCCCGGTCGTAGCGCATGTTGCTGCGCTGGCTCACCTGCCGGGCATCCTCCATGCGAATGGTGCGCACCCCATCCTGGGAAGAAGCCGCCAGCCAGCAAAGTTCAGTGGCTCCCAGGGCTTTGCGCACATCTCCGCCGCAGGTCACCGCCAGATAGCCCAGCACCTCGTCGTCGATCTGGGGGGTCTCCCCCGATTCCTGACCCAAAATCTCCAGCGCCCGGAGCACGGCCTTTTGTACCTCGGCAGGCTCCACCATCTTGAACTCAAAGACGGTAGACCGGCTGAGAATGGCGTTGTAGATGTAAAAGTAGGGGTTTTCTGTGGTGGAGGCGATGAGGGTGATCTCCCCCGTCTCGATGAATTCCAGCAGGGTCTGCTGCTGTTTTTTGTTCAGGTATTGGATTTCGTCCAGATAGAGGATGACTCCGTCCCGTCCCTCCAGAGTATCCAGCTCCTCCACCACCGCCCGTATGTCGGCGGTGGAAGCCGTGGTTCCGTTGAGCTTGTGGAGCTTCTTGCCCAAAGACCCGGCGATGATGCGGGCCACCGTTGTTTTGCCCACGCCGGACGGGCCGTCAAAAATCAGGTTGGGTACCCGGTCGCCTTCCAGAATCTTCCGCAGCAAAGAACCGGGGCCTATCAGCTCCTGCTGGCCCACCACCTCATCCAGAGTCTGAGGCCGCAGCCGGTCCGCCAACGGTTTGCTCATGTTTTTAAATCCTCCCTAAATTGCCGTTCTTCCACCGCATTGATTTCCCCGCTCCCGGAATACAGGAGCATTCGCCGGGATCAGGTGATGCGGCGCATCATGTTTACAATATCTCTGGCCACCACCTGAGAGGCCGGGGCATCGCTGCTCAAAGGCGCCCGCGTGTTAAACACCCGGTTGCGCACATTGGAA
>CALCSA010000307.1 GCA_937894185.1 uncultured Clostridia bacterium
TGGTCAAGGGCCTGGGGCTGCGCCGCCTTCGGGCAAAGCTGCCACGGCTGGAAAGCCTCTTTGACAGTAACAGCCGCATCCCTTTAGCACAGGCGGCTCAGGCTATGGGCACCGGAATTTCTCCTTTGGTGCGGGATGTGCGGGAGCTGCAAAAGCAGGGCATGACGCAGGGCATTTACGCCGACCTGCTGCGGGGGGAGCTGGTCTATGCCGGAAGCGGCGGCGTAACGGCTCCCCGGGAGGAGACCGAAGCCCTTACCACCACGTTGCGGGAGGAACACCGCAAGTCGGCGGCTCCCATCTACCGGCTGGGCTTTGCGTGGGTGGTCTACGCCATCTTCTTCCCCATGCTCCACAGTACCGATTACCTGCTGGCGGCCATCCTTTCCCTCATCGCCTACTTTACCACCGCTTGGCGCACCCCCGAGGACATCATCATCCGGGAGGAGGCAAAGCTCTCGGTCTGGGATGAATCCACCGGCAACACAGCGCTGGACGAGCTGCTCAAGGGGGTGCAGGGCCACCTTGCCGATCTGCGCCGGCTGGACCGGGCCATTGACGGCAAGCTGGACGCTCCGGTGCAGGAGCTTCTTTCCATCACCCGGCAAATTGTAGAGCAGCTGCGCAAAAACCCCCAAAGCGTGGGGCAGATGCGCCGGTTTTTTAACTACACCCTGCCCACCACCATCAGCCTGCTGGAAAACTACGAGGAACTTTCCCGCCAGCCGGTGAAGGGCAAAAACATCACCGACGCCATGGAACAGATCGAGGGAAAGATCGGCACCATTGTAGAAGCCTTCCGCCGGCAGCTGGACGCCTTGTTTCAGGATAAGGCCCTCAACATCGCCGTGGAGCTGGAGGTTATGGAAAGCATTCTGCGTCCCGGCGACGATATCCGTAAACCCTTTGACGATACGAAATAATGCGGGGAGCACACATGAAAAATACTCGATTCTTCATACTGCGCAGCAAGGTGGCGGAGCAAATGCCCAAGAGGGATGCCAAGGCCCCGTCACCCCTGTTGTGGCGATGGCAGGAGGCCTTTTCCGGCTCTTCGCCCGAGGAGTTTTTCCGCTGGTGCCATCGGCTGCGGGATGCGGGCATTCGCTTTCGCACCCGGTCGGTGCGCAGCAGCGTTCCCTGTGTGTGGGGCCAAACCGTCTACTACATTTATGTGAAGAAGCATGATGCGCCATTGTCGGAACAAATCATCCGAAAATGAGCATACTAAGACTGAAATAGATTTTAAAGCAGAAAGGTCGGGCTACTATGGCGCAAAACGAAACTGTTTCCGGTCTCACCCTTACCCCCGAGCTTCCCGAGGCTCCGGCGGCTCCCCAGCTGTCCCCCAGCGTACCGGAGGAAGGGGCTCTCCGGCCTGTGGAGGAGGTCAGCCTGACGCCGGAAGAACAGGCGGCGGTGCGGGAATTTTCTCAAAAGATCAACCTTACCGATTCCACCCAGATACTACAGTACGGCAGCGGAGCGCAGATGAAGATCTCCCAGTTTTCCGAGCAGGCGCTGGCCAATGTCCGCACCAAGGATCTGGACGAGGTGGGCAGCCTGATCACCGGCCTGGTGGGAGAGCTCAAGGGTTTTAGCCCTCAGGAGGAAAAGAAGGGGTTTTTGGGCCTGTTTAAAAAAGCGGGAGACTCCGTCAATCAGATGAAGGTCAAGTACAACAGCGCCGAAAAGAATGTGGATAAAATCTGCGATGTGCTGGAGGACCACAAGATCACCCTGCTCAAAGACGTGGCCATGTTGGACAAGATGTACGATATGAACCTGGCCTACTACAAAGAGCTGACCATGTATATTCTGGCGGGGCGGGAAAAGCTGGAGCAGGTAATTTCCACCGAGCTGCCCGCCGCTCAGGAAAAGGCA
>CALCSA010000308.1 GCA_937894185.1 uncultured Clostridia bacterium
TCCTTTTGCACGAGCAAAAGGAGGGGCCCCGCCGCGGCCCTAGCGGCAAGTGTGGGCCGCGATGCCCTTTGCGGAAGAAAAGCCACCTCCGGCTTATGGGGAACCAAGCCCCGCCGCGGACCGAGCGGCAAATGAGCGCCGCGCTGCCCCTCGCGGAAGAATCGCCCGTTCCGGCTTACGGGGAGCAAAGCCCTGCCCTGACCTTAGCGGAAAGTGTGGCTGCGCTGCTCCTCGCGGAAGAAAAGCCACCTTCGGCTTACGGAATACCGTCATTTTGGCTTATGGAGCAAACCAATTTAGGACAAATTACCAAAATAACGAAATCTGGCTGCTTTCCGGCAGGCCCTCCAAAGCCCCTGCCTCCCGCAGGGCCTCCACCACCGACTTGCTGACTCCCGCCCGGGAGATCAGCTCATCCTGAGAGATAAACTCCCCTTGGGCAGAAGCCTCCTGCAACAGACGGGCGGCGGAATCTCCCACCCCCTTAAGGGCAGAGAAGGGCAGGCGGATTTTGCCGTCTTCTATTTTGTAGACGGAAGCATCGGAGCGATACAGATCCACCGGCAGAAAGGCAAGGCCCCGGGCCAGCATCTCGTAGGTCAGGTGCAGAGCCGCCAGCTGATCATTTTCCTTGGTGGTGCGCTCGTTGCTGGGAATGGTACCCAGAGAGTCCATCTTCGACCGCACCACGTTTTTTCCCTGAATAGCGGCCTGCGCGTCAAAGTCGCCCCCCCGCACCGTCAACGTAGCGGAGTAAAAAGCCAGAGGGTGATACACCTTGAACCACCCCAGCCGGATGCAGGCAATGACATAGGCGGTGGCGTGGGCCTTGGGGAACATGTACTTGATCTTCTTACAGCTTTCGATGTACCATTCGGGGACGCCGTGGCTGCGCAACGCCTGATAGTGCTCGTCGTTAAACAGGCGGGCGGCGTTTCCCTTTCGGGTGATTTCCATGATCTGGAACGCCATTTTCGGCTCCAAGCCCTTCTGCATCAGATAGGTCATGATAGAGTCGCGGGTACCGATGACTTCGGAGATGGTACAGGTTCCGTTTTGAATTAAATCTTGGGCATTGCCCAGCCAGACGTCGGTGCCGTGGGAAAGTCCGGAAATCTGCAGCAGGTCGGAAAAGGTCTTGGGTTGAGCGTCCTGTAGCATCTGGCGGACAAAGCCGGTGCCCATCTCCGGCAAAAAGAGAGTGCCGGTATTGCAGTCGATGTCCTGTTGAGTGACTCCCAGCGCCTCGGGAGAGGTAAAGAGGGAAAGCACCTTCTCGTCGCTCATGGGAACCTGATCCATGGTGATGCCGGTCATCTCCTCCAGCCGCTTGTAGAGGGTGGGAACATCGTGGCCCAGAATATCCAGCTTGAGGATGGTGTCGTGGAGGGAGTGGAAGTCGAAGTGGGTGGTGACGATGTCCGAGCCGGTGTCGTCGGCGGGACGCTGCACCGGGGTGAAGTCGTAGACCTGATACTCGGCGGGGACCACCACCATGCCTCCGGGATGCTGCCCTGTAGTGCGTTTGACGCCGGAGCAGCCCAAAGCCAAGCGGGTTTCCTCCGCCCGGTGAACCACCCGGCCCCGCTCCTCCAGATACTTTTTCACATAGCCGTAGGCGGTTTTTTCCGCCACGGTGGAGATAGTTCCCGCCTTGAATACGTGGTCGGAGCCGAACAGCTCCTCGGTGTATTTGTGGGCGGTGGCCTGATACTCCCCGGAAAAGTTGAGGTCGATGTCGGGGGCCTTGTCTCCGTCAAAGCCAAGGAAAGTTTCAAACGGGATGTTGTGGCCGTCCCGACCCAGAGGGGTGGAGCAGTGGGGGCAGTTCTTTTCCGGCAGGTCGAAGCCGGAGCCCCATTCGCTTTCATCCACAAACTCGGTGTAGCGGCACTGATGACAGACATAGTGGGGGGGCAGGGGGTTGACCTCTGAAATCCCCGCCATGGTGGCCACAAAGGAGGAGCCAACCGATCCGCGGGAGCCCACCAGATAGCCGTCCTCCTCGGATTTAGCCACCAGCTTTTGGGCGATCATATACAGCACCGCAAAGCCGTGCTTGATGATGGAGCCCAGCTCCCGTTCCAGCCGCTCCTGCACAATATCCGGCAGAGGGCTGCCGTACAGAGCCTTGGCTCTTTCGTGGGTGATCCGCTCCAAATCTTCGTCGGAACCCTCGATATGGGGGGTGTAGGTCCCCTCGGGAATGGGGCGCAGCTGCTCCACCATGCCGGCGATCTTCCCGGGGTTTTCCACCACCACTTCCAGAGCTTTTTCCTGGCCCAGATAGGCGAACTCCTCCAGCATCTCCTCGGTGGTGTGGAGGTATAGGGGGGGCTGGTTGGCCGCATCGGCAAAGCCCTTGCC
>CALCSA010000309.1 GCA_937894185.1 uncultured Clostridia bacterium
TTCGCTGATCAATGGCATCGATAATGGGCTGTGCCGTGGGCAGGTCCATATCGGCGATCCACAGGGGAATAAGGTCCTCCCTTCCAAACACTCGCTGCATTTCGTCGTACTTGACCGAGAAGTTTTTGGTTCTGTCCACTTCTGCATTGAAGTTGTATTGCATTTCTTAGCTCCTTCCATCTGGCTGTTGGCGTACAACTTTATATTGCAGCAATGTTTGTGCCAACTTGTTTTGCCGGAATTTCGGCCCAATTCCCCTAAATTCTTTTAAAAAATGGTTAATACGGGGATCTTTAACCCATATTAACCATTTGCTGTGCAACATATTATGTCATTTCCCAATGCCGTGATTACGGTTCCGCCACGTCCCCGATTCACTTTGACCAGACCCTGAGCCTCCAGTTTGGACAAAATGGTGCGTATCTCCTGCTCGGAAAGAAACAGCCCTTCGCTTGTTGCAAGCTCGGCCAGAGATTTCCGCCCCAGCCTTTGGCCCGCACTTTGAGCCGCAGCCAACTTCTGCAGGATAAACAGATACTCGTCCTTATCTTTGCCCGCCTGTTCTAAAAAATCCTCGCAATTCTTTTTTTGAGCCTCGGTCAGAGGAACCGGTAACGATTGATGGGGAAGGGCAAAGCGAATCCCGGGAGGCAGGTCCTCCGGTTCGACCAACTTTTTATTGAGGCAGGCAAGGTACTCCACGCAGTTGTTCAGCTCCCGGATATTGCCGTCCCACCGATGCTGCAGCAGAACATCCTGTGTAGCTTGGGTGAGAGTAAAGTTTCCCCCCACCTGCGAAATCATCTTTTCCAGCAGCAGAAGCACATCCCGGCCACGCTCCCGCAAGGGAGGCAGCTCGATGGGAAGCACTGCCAGACGGTAGTAAAGGTCCTTGCGGAACTCCCCCTTCTGCACAAGCTCCACAAGACTTTCGTTGGTGGCGGCCACAACGCGAACATCCACATGGATAATCTTTTTGCCGCCTACCCGCATGACCTCTTTTTCCTGAATCACCCGCAGCAGCTTGAGTTGGAGCAGCGGGCTCATCCCCTCAATTTCATCCAGAAACAGGGTGCCTTTGTGGGCAAACTCGAAGTACCCCATCTTCCCGCCCTTTTTGGCTCCGGTAAAGGCTCCTTCTTCGTAGCCAAACAGCTCGCTTTCCAGCAAGTTGTCGGGGATGGCGGCACAGTTAATAGCCACGAAGGGGTACTCGGACCGGGGGGACGAGGCGTGAACGGCATGGGCAAACAGTTCTTTTCCCGTTCCACTTTCCCCGGTAATCAGAACGGCGCCGTTGCTGTTTGCCATCTGCCGGGCGATGGTGCAGGCGCGCAGGACAGCGGGGCTTTCCCCCACAATATCCTCAAAGGTGTACTTGGAAACATGGCCCTTGCTCATCAGCTGAACCCGCATCTGGTGCTGCTTGTGCTCGGCATCGCTGAATTTTTGAATCATGGCAAAAGCGCCGATGCAGGCGCCACTGCGCTCCACCGGCGTCACCGATACGTTGACGTCCACGTCGTTGATTTTCACCAGACGGGATGGGATGCTCTGCAGGTTCTGAATGCTCTCGGCAAAGGGAAGGTAGGGCAGAACCGCTGAGGCCTTTTGATTGAGCACCTCATCGGCTTTTTTTCCCGTAACGTATTCCGCCTTTTGATTAAAGGCAAAGATAACCCCTTCGTCATCGGTGCCGATGACCCCTACATCCAGAATGCTCTGCAGAATTTCGAACATGCTGCGGAACTGCATGGAGCGGTTGAACAACCGCCTGAAGTTGTAGTCGTTATCCACCACAAGGTTGACATATTCCCGGTAGCTGCTGTTTTCCAGCACCGATTCCAGCCGCAGCTTGAGGGCGATCTCCACAATGGTGTCGGGACTGAGCACCCGGGGACCAATGTCGATGATTTCCTTGACCTGCTTGGGCACATACCGCGCTTCCCCCGGAGTCACCGCCAAATCGCACTGGGGGATTTCTGCAATGCCGGGGTAACAGGGAATAAAATTGATGTTGTTGACTCCGATTTTATTGAGGTAGGCCATGGTTTCGGTGGTCATGCGGGGATTGATGTTGACCATTAAGGCGTTGGTATTTCTGGGGATCTCCAGCAGGCGGTAGAGGGAGCTGCGGTGGATGGTCACCTGTACAACCACAACATCGCCCCCAAGGGGCAGATATTCATTGACATCCTTGTAGCCGTCGTAGGCACAGGTGGATATGACAAACAAATCCGCCTTGCCAATATGAGAGGCGGAGCCATCCTGTACATTATAAGAAACGATGTCCACTTCATCGCCAAAAAAGTCCTTGACCTGATCCGCGTAGATCTTGACCGACTGCGCATCCCAAGTAATGACAGCTATCTTTTTTTTCATAATACCTCACCATTTTAATTCCGCGGGCCAAGGGAAGCTTTTTTCTCTGATGCCCCGGTTGCGCCATTTATTATAACATAAATCAGGTCGTTTTTAAATTGGTTTCCGCCGCTACTGCCGTTCTGCCAGAGTCCGGCCATAGCCGCCCAGAATAAAGGACGGCCCGGAGCCTTTGCGGTTGTTTTTTTGGATGATGTCCCGGATGTCGGCGTTGGTTTGCTCCATCTCCTCCCGCAAGGCTTGGGGGGTGAGGCGAAGAGCTCCATGGCCCCAAATGATCATCTGAATCACCGAATCGGAGGTGGCCACCGTCACCCGATGCTGTTTCCCCATCTGGTAGGTGACCTTTTCGATGTAGGCATCCGCGGTTTCGGCCTCCTTGGTGTAGACCACGCTGATATTGTGGTAGCGGCTGACCTCCCCCACTCCCCCGGGTACTTGATAGGCGTCGAATACCAAGATGATTTCCTTCTGGCGAAAGCTCTGGTAATTGCTCAAAAGGTCCATCAGGCATTGGCGGGCGGCATCCATATTCAGCCGGGCGATTTCTCGCAAATCCTCCCAAGCGTGGATGATGTTGTAACCGTCTACCAGCAGGTAGTCGGGGCCCTCCTGCCAAACCGCAGCGGGGGAAGCCTGGGTCTGCGGCCGGGACTGCACAGGCTTGGGGAGAATATCCCGGTGCTTAATGGGGCCGTAGGTGTGTTCGTAGATGGCTTGCAGCTCCGCATCCTGCTCCAAGGAACCCCTTGGCTTTGGGGCGTCCTTCCCAGCCGCAGGGAAAGGAGAGGGCGGTTCCTGTGGAGCAAGACAAATTCCCGAATCCAGATGCATGTGCTCCTTCACCTCGTTCCACTTGACTACCACGCCGGTGCCGTGGGAGCAGAAGATGGAATCGGCGGGGTGCTCCACATCCCGTTCCGGGTCGTAGCCTATGGCCTCCACAATCTCCTCCTGCCCACGGCAGGGGGCAAACCCCCTGGAAGAACAGGTCAGCCGCCCCAGCCCGCCGGTATAGGCGGTTACTTGGGCTGTATACTCCCGCAGGCAGGCCATGGGGGCGCTGCCGGTAAGAATTGTGCACCCTCCGCTGCTTTCCGGCAAGGAAAGATCGTCCGTCATCCGTTGCAGATCGGTCATTGCCCGGCCCACCGCCTCCCCCGGCACCTCCAGCCGGAACTGATACCAAGGCTCCAGCAGGATGCTTTGGGCCTGCATCAGCCCCTGACGCAGGGCCCGCCCGGCAGCCTTGTGGAAGTCGCCCCCTTGGGTGTGCTTGTTGTGGGCCTTTCCGGTCAGCAGTGTGATCTTCAGGTCGGTCAGGGGGGAGCCGGTCAAAACGCCGGGGTGCTCCTCCTCCTGCAAATAGGACAGCACCTGCCGCTGCCATGGGCGGGAAAGATCATCCTCGCCGCAAACGCAGTCAACGCAAAGTCCGCTGCCCCGCGGCCCCGGTTCCAGCAGCAGATGGACCTCGGCGTAGTGGCGCAAAGGCTCGAAGTGCCCTATGCCGATCACCGGCCGGGCAATGGTTTCCCGGTAGACAATTCTTCCGGCGTCAAAGTCCACTTCCAGCCCAAACCGCTCCAGAATCAGGTGGCGCAGCACCTCCAACTGTACCTCCCCCATGAGATGCAGGTGAATTTCCCGGCTGGATTCCATCCAGGAAAGTGACAGCTGGGGGTCTTCCTCCTCCAATTGGCGCAGCCGCAGAAGGCAGCTCATGGGGTCGCTTTCTTCCGGCAGCAGCACCCGAAAGGAAAGCCCCGGCTCCAAAACCGGCGTAAGGGAGGCCCCCTCGGCCCCCAGCCCCTGCCCGGGATAGGTTTGGCTCAGCCCCGTCACGGCGCAGACCGTCCCCGCCGCAGCTTCCTCTGTCACGGTGTACCTCTCGCCGGAATAGATGCGGATTTGATTTACCTTTTCCGCCCAGACCCGCTCCTGTGGCAGATCGGGATGATGGTTGGAAAGCAAATCCTTGACCCGCAGGCTCCCTCCGGTGATTTTCAGATGGGTCAGGCGGTTGTTTTGCTGATCCCGGGTGATTTTAAATACCTTTGCCCCAAACTCCCCGGAATAGGATGGGGAGCAGGTATACCGGGTCAGGCCATCCAGCAGTCGGTCAACGCCCTCCAGTTTCAAGGCTGCCCCAAAAAAGCAGGGGAACAGTTGCCTGCGGCGGATAAGGCGGGCAACGGTGTCGACCCCTACCCTGCCATGATCTAAAAACTGATCAAGAGCTGCGTCGTCGCACAGGGCGATTTCTTCTTCCAGACTGTGAGGCTCCGGCTGGGGGAAAAAGGAGACACAGTGACTATGAAGCCGTTTTTGCAGTTGGGCCAGCAGGGAGTCGCGATCGGTTCCCGGCAAATCCATTTTATTGATAAACAGAAAGGTTGGAATGTGGTAGCGTTCCAGCAGTTGCCAAAGGGTAAGGGTGTGGCCCTGTACGCCGTCGGATCCGTTGATGACCAGAACAGCATAGTCCAAAACCGGGAGGGTCCGCTCCATCTCGGCAGAAAAGTCAACGTGCCCCGGGGTATCCAGCAGGGTAAGGGTTACCCCCTCCAAAGGCAACACAGCCTGCTTGGAAAAAATAGTAATGCCTCGTTTGCGCTCCATGTCGCCGGTATCCAAAAAGGCATCCTGATGGTCTACCCGGCCCAGTTGCCTCAAGCAGCCGCCCCGAAAAAGCATCCCCTCGGACAAAGTGGTTTTGCCCGCATCCACATGAGCCAACATTCCAACAGTCAGGTTGCTTTGCAAGTCGTCGCCTCCAGCAGCAGGATAGAATCAGCGTATGACTTATATTCTAGCATGTTCTCCGGCAATTATCTACCGGTTGCTTGTTCCGGCAGGCCTCCGGTAGCGGAAAAAGCCTCTTGGCTTTTATGTAGCTTGCTGCTCCTGAAAAGGGGAGGTTCCCTGCTGTTCTTCACAAACAGGGGGCATCGTCATTATAATGGCTTTCTCTGGATTTTGAAAAGGCTTTGCGCCTTCGTAATTTTTTTCTAACCTGCAGAAGTTTTATGATTGGATCAGGATAATCGGTTCTTGGAAAATTTAGGCACCTTATGCTATAATGGTTTTAATTTAAGCAGAAGGCAGCGTTGGAGCAATGGGGTGGGCGGCACCTTTTCCCACAACGGAGTTGAAAGGCAGATGTTACAGATTATTATTTCAAGTACAGTATAAAGGAGAAGGCTATGAGATATCGTGCACTGGGCAACACCGGAATGCAGGCCAGCGTAATTGGTCTTGGCGCTGAGCATCTGGACGGAAAATCCTATGAAATTGTGAAGGAAACTCTGGATGCAGCGACAGAAAACGGCGTCAACATCGTGGATATCTTTATGCCCGGACACGATATCCGCCAAAAGCTGGGCAAAGCGCTAAGGGGCCGACGCAAGGAAATGATTATTCAGGGGCATCTGGGTTCCAGCGATGTGAACCAGCAATATGATATCTCCAGAGATATGCCCACCGTGAAAAAGTACTTCGAAAACCTCTTGGTTGATTTGGATACGGACTACATCGATATTGGGATGCTGTTTTTTATTGATACCGAGGAGCATTTTGATGCGGTATTTCACTCCGAATTGATCCGCTACGCGCAGCAACTCAAGCAAGCGGGTACCATCCGCGCCATCGGCGCCAGCTCCCATAATCCGGTCATTGCGAAAAAAATTGTGGAGACCGGGGTGGTGGAGCTGCTGATGTTCAGCATCAATCCGGCGTTTGATATGATTCCGGCCAACACCGACGTGTTAGATTATCTATCCAAGGATTTTGAAAAGGATAAAATGCTCAAAATCGATGAAAAAAGAGCAGAACTCTACCGTCTTTGCGAGCAACGCAACATTCCCATCACCGTGATGAAAACCTTTGGCGGAGGTAAATTGCTCTCTCCCCAACACACCCCTTTTGCCTCGGCGCTGACACCCGGGCAATGCATCCACTATGCTCTGACCCGGCCGGGAGTGGCCAGCGTATTGGTGGGCTGCCAAAGCCGGGCCGAGATGCTGGAATCCATCTCCTATTTAAGCAGCTCGGAGGAGGAGCTG
The DNA here is from genome assembly GCA_937894185.1 of uncultured Clostridia bacterium. Taxonomy (GTDB): domain Bacteria; phylum Bacillota; class Clostridia; order Oscillospirales; family Ruminococcaceae; genus WRAV01. The sequence continues at coordinate 6,447 of CALCSA010000309.1, forward strand.
GATTTCACCGCCGCCATCAGCAGCATGAACGAGGACTTTAAAGGCAGCTGCGTCTATTGCAATCATTGCCTGCCCTGCCCCAGCAATATTGATATTGCAGCGGTGAGCAAATATCTCGACATCGCGCTGGCTGATCCGACCGCTGCCGGTAAGGGAATCGGGCAGCATTACCGGGAGCTGCCGGCCCACGGCAGCGACTGCATTGAATGCGGAAACTGTGAGAGCAAATGCCCCTTTTCGGTTTCGATCATTGATAACATGAAGAAAGCCGCCGAAGTTTTTTCCGTGTAGCAGTTCGTGCAGCAAATAGATCGCAAAAAGATTTCCCGCTCGGTCGGGGAATCTTTTTGCGCTATGACGGTGGCTTGCGGCCGCGTTCCGCATATCGGCCACCTGAGTCTCCCCTGCCTCAATCCAAGCCGGGCAACCACATGTTTGCAGGCTTGGGGCGAGCGACTCACCGGCGGTGGAATCGTGTTGGAGCCGGGTAGCGAAGGGTACTATGCCGAATATTTAAAATCCGGCGGGAAACATTAAAACCGGAGGTGTTTCTATATGGCATCGCGCAAATCAGTTATAACCTTCGGTATGGTGGCGATTCCCATCGCCATGGCCACAGCGACTCAGGATAACGATATTCGTTTCAACCAACTGCACAAGGAAGACAACAGCCGGATTCGCTATAAGAAAACCTGTTCCCACTGCGGCCAAACCATTACATCCCAAGATATTGTGAAGGGCTTTGAGTACGACAAAGATCAGTATGTGGTGGTCACAGACGAAGAAATCGAAAAGATAAAGACAGAAAAGGAAAAATCCATCCAAATTCTGCACTTTGCCCAGCTCAATCAAATTTCTCCCGTCTATTACGACACAACCTATCAGGCTACCCCCGAGGCGGGAGGAGAAAAGGCCTTCGAGCTGCTCCGCGTCGCCCTGATGGCAGAACAGAAAATTGCCATTGGTAAAGCCGTGATGGGTACCAGCGATACCTTAATGGCCATCATCCCGCGGGAGGATGGCATCCTCATTTCCACCATGTTTTATGCAGACGAAGTCAAGGGACTTCAAAAACAGTACACAAAGCCCGAAGTCTCCCAGCAGGAGCTGGATATGGCAAAGATTCTTATTAATTCCATGGACACGCCCTTTAATCCCGCCCAATACAAAGACGAATATCAGGTCAAGCTTCGCGCCCTGATTGAAACCAAAATCTCAGGCAAGGAAATTGTTGCCGCCGAGCCCGAGAGTCCCGGCAAGGTTATCGATTTGATGGAGGCCCTGAAGGCCAGTGTGGAAAAGGCTCAAAAAGGGAAAGCACCGGCCTAATGGCGACCAAGCTGGAAGCATACAACCAAAAACGAAACTTTGAAAAAACCTTGGAGCCAAAAGGCGAGAGTGCCGAATCTTCCGGGCAGCTTCGGTTTGCGGTTCAGCGCCATATGGCCCGCCGGGACCACTACGACTTCCGTTTGGAATGGAACGGCGCCCTGTTAAGCTGGGCGGTGCCCAAGGGGCCTTCCTACGATACCCGAGACAAGCGTCTGGCCATACAGGTGGAGGATCACCCTCTGGAGTACCGCAACTTTGAGGGCACTATTCCCCAAGGGGAATATGGTGGCGGCACGGTGATGCTCTGGGACGAGGGCTTTTGGGAGCCTCTGGGGGATGTCTCCGCGGGTCTTGAGCAAGGCTCGCTGAAATTCACCTTAATGGGAAGAAGACTCAAGGGCAAATGGGCTTTGGTGCGGATGAAGGCAAAGGCCGGGGAGAAAAAGGACAACTGGCTTCTGCTGAAAGAAAAGGACAAATACGCCCAAACCGGCGAT
>CALCSA010000310.1 GCA_937894185.1 uncultured Clostridia bacterium
GCCACCTCCGGCTTACGGAGCCAGACCCCGCCCCGGCCTGAGCGGCAAAAGGTAACGCCACGATGCCCTTTGCGGAAAAAAACCACCCGCTTTGAGCCAAGGGACAAGCCCACGCCTGTAACAGCTAGTGCCGTGGAGATTCAAGAGGCAAAAAGACTGCCGTCAGCTTCCCCCAGAGGGAGAGGCGACCATTGAAATATTTCCTGGAGGAACCATTTGTGATCAAACGCTGGATTATTCCTGAGGCTTTGGAGGCCTGCGGGATTTTGGAGCAAACGGGCCTGAGCCCTTTGCTCCGCCGTATTTTGGAACGCCGGGGATTTGACTCACCGGAAAAAGTCGCGGAGCTTCTGGAAGAGGACCGTCCCCTTTCCGACCCCTATGTCATCAAGGATATGGACAAAGCGGTGAAGCGGATTCGCCGGGCTTTGGAGCAGGGCGAGCGCATCGCTGTCTTTGGAGACTACGACTGTGACGGCATCACCTCCACCGTTTTGCTGGTAGCTTATCTTCAGGCGGTGGGCGGGGATGTTTTCTACTATGTGCCTGCCCGGGAAGGTGAGGGTTACGGCCTGAGCGCCGCTGCCGTGGAGCAGCTGGCCCGGGAGGGAACCAATCTGATTCTCACGGTGGACAACGGAATTTCCGCCCATGAGGAGGTGGAGCTTGCCGCCACTTTGGGGATAGATGTGGTGATTACCGACCACCATACCCCCCGGGAAACCCTTCCCCCTGCGGTGGCGGTTGTCAACCCCCACAGAGCCGACGACGAAAGCGGCCTCACCGAGCTTTCGGGGGTGGGGGTGGTCCTCAAGCTCCTCTGCGCTCTGGAAGATGACCCCGAGGGCTGGGAGATTTTAGAGTATTACTCCGATCTCGCCATGATCGGTACCACCGCCGATGTGGTTCCTCTGGTGGGAGAAAACCGCAGAATTGTGCGTCAGGGGTTAACTCAGCTGGCCCAGACCGGGCGGGCGGGGCTGTCAGCCCTGCTGGAAGTTTGCGGGCTGGAGGGGAAGCCCCTTACCGCCGAAAACGTTGCCTTTATCATCGCCCCCCGGCTCAACGCTCCGGGGCGGATGAGCACGGTAGACGATGCGATCGAGCTTCTTCTCACCGATGATGTTGCCTACGCTCAGGATCTTGCCCGCACCATTGACGAACAGAACACCCAGCGCAAGCAAATTGAAGAAGAGATGATGGCCCGCATTCACCAAACCCTGCAGGAACAACCGGAGCTACTGAACAACCGGCTGCTGCTGGTGGCGGGGGAAGGCTGGCACAGCGGTGTTATGGGGATTGTGGCCTCCAAGCTGCTGGAGCAGACAGGCAAGCCCGTCATTACCTTTTCTCTGGAGGGGGACGTGGCCCGGGGAAGCGCCCGCAGTCTGCCGGGATTTTCCATCATCGAGGCGGTGACCGCCTGCTCGGAGCATCTCACCCGTTACGGCGGGCATCCTTTGGCGGCAGGAATGTCCCTGCCCCGGGAACACCTCGCCACCTTTATGGGGCAGCTGGAGGAGTACGCAAGGCTTCACCACCCCAGAATGCCCCATCCGTCTTTGAAAATCGACGCATTTTTAACACCGCCCGAACTGACGGTGGAAAACATCGGCTCCCTATCCGCTTTAGAACCCTTCGGAGCCGGCAACAAGCCGCCCCTTTTCTTGCTGCGGGAGCTCACTGTCATGGGAATCTACCCCACCGGAGACGGCAGGCATGTGCGTATTTCCCTTTCCGGCGCGGGGGCCAGCTTCACCGCCATCTACTTTCGAATGACCGAGCAAGCCTTTCCTTACATATCCGGAGACGTGGTGGACTTGGTGGCATCGGTGGGACTGTCCCACTACAACGGCAGAAGCCAGATTTCCGTCATTGTCCGGGATATGCGGCGCAGCGGCCTGCCTCAGGAAGAAATCATCCGGGACGGGGATCAATATGCCGGCTATTTGCGGGGAGAATATCACTTGTGCGACCGGCAGGAGCTTTTGCCTGATCGGGAGGACATCGCCATTGTCTACCGCTATTTGCGGGGGAACGCCGGGTTCCGCTTTTCGGTGGAGGAGCTGTACTTCCGCATGGTGGACCGGGGAATTACCTATGCCAAGATGTTGGTGGCTCTGGACGTGCTGGAGGAGATGGAGCTGATCACCCGCACCGGAAAAGATGGAGAGCCCGGCTTCTTTTGCCGCCCCGATCCCCCCAAGGTGGATTTGGACAACTCCGCTATCCTAACGGCTTTGCGGGACAACCTGATGTCTGTGGCCTCTACCTGACGGTGCTGTTCGATCTTTCGCCGGGCGAGGCGGCTGCAATGATGATGGAA
>CALCSA010000311.1 GCA_937894185.1 uncultured Clostridia bacterium
ACTGGTGGGATTTGTGGTAGTGACCTGTAAATTCAACAGCTCCGCTATGATTTTGGGATTGGTGTTGGGTGTTATCTGTGAATCCAACCTGCGCCGGGCCTACACCATTGCCAACGGAGACACTTTGATGCAGGTGACCATAAATGTTCTGTCCAGACCGGTGACGGGAGTCATCATGCTTGTCTGCCTGATTGTACTCCTCAACCCTGTTCTCAAGCCCCTGCTGGGCAAGCTGAAAAAGTCCGACAAGGCGACGGTATAAACATAAATAAGCGGCTGTTGCGGACTGAAAAGACCGAATGGCCGCTTATCTAACATTTGGGTGATGTTATGGCAAATCGATATCGAATCCCGTTGCGGACGATAAAAATAGTCTGTCGTCTTGCCGTGGTTCCCGCAATTTTTTATGTGGTAATGGGCAACTGGGTGGTGAGTCTGTGCCTGATTATGGGTGCGCTGGTGTTGGAAAAGAATTTGTACCGCTGTCCCCACTGCAGGCATCGACTGGATATGAGAATTTCCCTGACCAGGTATTCGGCCTGTCCTTGGTGCCGTGACCTGCTCCTGTAATCCAGAGTGCCAATCACTCCACATCTGTGATATAATCTAATAAACATAAAAAGGCAGTTGATGGCGATGTGGAGAGACAGCAAGCTGATGAAGCGGATGGCAGGCGTAATCATCATCGCGCTTTTGTTGGTTTTGGCCTGTGCCGTTCTCGCCACCTACCATTCTTACACTAAAATCGTAATCGAGCAACAGCAGCAGCATCTGATGGTGATCTCCCGCTCTGTTGCGCAAAATATGCAGCTGTTTCTTTCCGAGCAGCTGCGGGATGTGGATATCCTCATCAAAACGCCGGGCTTTATCGACGAGCTGGAAAAATACTATCAGTACGGCAATGTCGGCGGCGTCAAAGAGTATATCCTCTCCTATATGCTGTCCCAGCAGGAGGGCATCTCCCGCATATACCTGCTGGATCGCAACGGAAACGAAGTGTTCCGCTACAATCAATACCCCTTTTTGGAGGAGTTTAACGAAAGTGATCTGAACTTGCAGGAACTGTGCAGGCAGGGCCAAACTGGCATGGGAAAGGTGTTTGCCATCCGGGACAATCACTATGGCCTGACTCTGGTGAACACCATTTATACCGGGAATGCGCCATCGGCTACATTGTGGGGGTTGTGGATCTGCAGAGCCTCTACAAAACTCTGGTGGCTCCTTTGGACGCCAAAGATTCTGACTACGTGACGGTGAAGGATGAAAACGGCCTGATTATCATGCATCAAAACCCCGACCTACTGGGGATTAACTACCGGATCGACTTTGCTCATTTGCTGGAAGATTCCCGATACGCCTCCTTTAAAAGCATGTTGGAGCATCAATATGCCTACGAGGAAGGCACTGCTCTCTACCGCACCTTTATTCATGCCGATGCCGATGAAATCGTGGCGTACACCCGCATGAATTTGGGGGGGACCTCTTGGTTTATCTCCGCCATCATGCCCCTGTCTCAGGCTCTTCAGCCGGTGAACGAAAACCTGGGGCAGTTTGGGTTTCTGGTGGTAGCCATTATCGCTGTGCTGGTGGTGGGAGCCATTGTGATTCAGCAGCTGATCCGCAACCGCCAGCGGCTGGAAATGCAAACCCGCTATTTGCAGGAGATCAACTCCACCTTGGAGGAGCTGCAACAAAGCAAGGAGCAGGTGCGTCATTACCAAAAGCTTCAGACCATTGGCGCACTGGCGGGCAGCATCGCCCACGAATTCAACAACCTGCTCACCCCCATCATTGGCTACTGCGAGTTTATCAAAGAGCAGCTAGGCAGGAAAAGCGAATTCTATGAGGATATTAATGAGATCCACAAGGCCGGAAAAAGAGCCAAGGAAATTGTTGAGCAGCTGTTGCCCTTCAGCCGCAGAGAAAACGACGAATCCTCCTACACCTCGGTCAGTTTGGACGCCGTTATTCGGGATGTCACCAAAATGGTGCGAATGATTCTGCCCTCCAGCATCACCATGGAGGAGGATATCCCAGACTTGGGAGCCAATGTATATGGCAACGCCACCCAGCTTCATCAGCTCATTCTCAACCTCTGCACCAACGCCTATCAGGCCATGGAGGACAGCGGCGGAATCCTTTCCATCAGCAACCGGATTGTAGGCGCCGACGATTTGCCGGAAGGATACTACTACAACCAAGAGATCAGCCGGTATGGTCTGGTGGTGATCTCCGACACCGGAGAGGGTATGAGCGCAGACCTGCTGGAGCATATCTTCGATCCCTTCTTTACCACCAAGAAATCCGGCGAGGGCACAGGGCTGGGGCTTTCGGTAGCCATGAGTATCGTCAACAACCACGGCGGCTACATTCAGGTGGAAAGCTCCATTGGAAAGGGAAGCCGGTTTAGCGTCTATCTGCCTTTGACAGACCTTTCCATCGTGCCGGAAGCGCTGCCGCCGGTCCAAAAGAGGTCTCCCGGTACCTCTGTTCGCCTGATGCTGGTAGACGATGAGGATCAAATTGTTGCATACATGAAGCGTCGGCTGATCAAAGCCGGCTACCAAACCGAAGCCTTTACCAGCGCAGAAACAGCCCTTGCGGTATTTGAACAGGACCCCCGCAAATGGGGCTTGGTCATATTGGATTACACTATGCCCAAATACAAAGGCACCGATCTTGCCCGTCGGATGAAAAAGCTGGCCCCCTCTCTGCCCATTGTGCTGGTGACGGGGCTGGTGGAAAAGGAGGCCATCCAGATGCAGCAGCAAGGTGTTCTATCGGATATTATGCTTAAGCCCCTTGATTTTTCTAAACTGATTCAGATGATCGAAAGTATGACAAAACAACCTTGATTAGGGTGCTGGTATGAAAAAGCTGAGTACTTTAGTAGTGTTGTCGGTTCTGTTGCTGTTGGTTTCCTGCGATTATTCGCCGGCAGAAGTTCCCGCCACCAGCGATTACCCCCGCAAATCCATTGAGATGATTGCACCGGCCGGGCCAGGCAGCGGATACGACCTCACCATTCGGGCGGTGGCCCAGTGCCTGATGGACACCAAGATGGTTCCGGTTCCGCTTCCCATCACCAACAAGCCGGGGGGCGGCGGTGTCGCCACGCTGGAGTACGAAAACGCGGATGCCGACGATATTCTGGCGGTATTTTCCCCGCCTATCTGCATGATCAACCTCAACGGCTCCACCGAACTGAACTATCGGGAAAACACAACGCCCATTGCCCGGCTCATCACCGAGTACGGCTTGTTTGCCGTGCGCAAAGATTCCCCCTACACCACCATCGCTCAGGTAATGGAAGCTTTGAAGAAGGACCCCAAAGCGGTGAAGATTGGTGGGATTTCCGCGCCGGGCTCCATGGATCACATCCAGTTTTTGAAATTTGCCCACGCTGCGGGAGTTCCCAATCTACACCTCATTGAATACGTGGGCTTTCAGGACGGAACCTGCGCTGCCCAGCTGCTGGGAGGCCATGTGGACCTTGTATCCACCGGCATTAGCGATACCATTGGGTTGGTGGAAAGCGGAGACGTCCGAGCCCTTGCCGTCACATCGGACAAACGGATCGGCAACAGTCTGGTTCAGGAGATTCCCACCTGTATGGAACAGGGAATTCCCGCTACCTTTATCAACTGGCGGGGGATTTTTGGCCCCAAGAACATGTCGGAACACGCACGGGAATACTGGGAAAAAACTCTGAGGCAGATGGCGGAAACCCCCGAATGGGAAGAAACCTGCAACAAGTTTGGCTGGGATATGGAGTACGCCGGCCACAAAGACTTTTTAACATTTTTGGATGAGGTCAACATTGAATATCTGGCCCTGCTGCAGGAAATTGATATCACTCTGCGCCGTCCCCGGATTCAGGCAACCCGTACCTCCGGTCAAAAGAGGAAGAACAAGAAGTAGCTGACGGCCAGAAGGTCGGCGCTGCCTCCGGGGCTAAGCCTGCGCTGAATCATCCACTCATCTAAAGATTGGGCAAAGGATATCAGCTGCGCCGGGTCCTCGGTGCGGCACAATTCCCGCCGGATGAGAGCCTGCATCTGCAGCAGGGTATCCCGGTTGCTGCGGGCAATAATGTTGGTATCCTCCAAATGAGCCATCAGATGAAGAAGTGCAATCACCCCCGCATCGTTGAGGGAGCAGCCCTCCTCCGCCATTTTTTGCAGCACCGGAAGCCCCCAGTTGCGCACATGAGGGTATCCGGCGGCAGCCTCTCCCCGGATTCCGGTGATGTTATACCGGTGATAGACCCAGCGCCCGTGGGTGAGGGGAGCCAAAGGACGTGTCAGCTCTTCCGTCAGCTCGCCGGCGGCTTGGGCGGCCAGCTCCAGCAGCTGATCCACGGTTAAGGGAAGGCCGTGGGCATACTGATACCCTGCACAGGCACAGAGCAATCCCAGAGAAAAGATCAGCCCCTTGTGGGTGTTGACGTTTCCGGTGGCGGTAAGCATCTCTCCTTCTGCCTGCCGGCCCGGATAGCGCAGGCAGGAAAGCAGGGTTCCCGGTGTGCCTGAGAAGGAAAGCCCCAAGGCCGCCATGTCCTGAAAGTAGGGGATCAGGGCGGTTCCGCTGTTTAAAAAGGTAAAGAAGCTCATATCGTGATGGGCTCCGTTGTTGTTGCGGTCCACCAATCCCGGCTTGGGGGCGACCGCCACTTCATACAGCAGTGCCTGCACGGCGGCCAGACCGGTTTTTTGGGAAAACCGATCCCGGTCGTAATCCCAAAGCATCTGAGCCACCTGAAGGGAAAGCTCCTCGATGCTGTGGGCTCTGCTGCGGGAGCAGGCCCATACCGGCCGGCCGCAAATCAGGCAGGAGCGCTCGCCTCCCCGGCCGAGATCCGCCCCGCGGAGTGCACCGCCGCCGGGGGTATAAACATCCATATCGAACAGCCGCCCCAGAGGATGCCGCTCCTCAATGGCAACGGTCAATCGCTTGACAACGGGGGCGGGAGCATCCAGAATGCTCCAATAGGTGCAACCGGTAGGGATGATCTGGGTAGACCTTACAACCGTTGAAATGCCCTCGGCTTTCAGCTGTGCCTCAAGGGCCTCGATCCCAGCCTGAAATCCCTGCGTCACCAGCGGATAAACCTTATAGGGCCCCGGAATGTTCATGGTAAAGCAGACAAGAGTCTGGCCGAAACGGTTCAGAAGCTCCTTTTGCTGTTGGCTTCGCTCCTCCCGTGCCTTAAGCATTTCCTCCAAAGTCACGGGGGACGCATCCTGAAAAAAATCTTTGTCATCCATGGAGGGTCATCCTTTCTAGATAGGCGAAGGTGGCAGGGGGAACCAGAGGGCGTATGTCTTCCAGCCTGCCCTCCTGCAACAGGGCCCGCACCCGGCTGGCGCTGACAGCCTGCCCCGCAATCTCATGGCGGGGAATTTCCACCACCTCAATACCCATGGGGGGGAGCAGCTCCTTCATCTGGCGGTTATAGGCCGCCGTTGTGGCGCAGTCGGGCTCGCTGCCCACATACCGTCTGGTAATGCCCATGGGCTGCGCAAAATGCCGGGCAAAGATGGTAAGATCCAGCTCGCAGTTGACCTGAGAAGCCCTTGCCTTATCCTTGAGAAAATAATCCGGAAAGGTAGCGGAGGAGATGAGGTAATCGGCGGTGGGATGGACCACTACATTGGGGAGGTGGGCGGTGTTTTCCCGCACCAGCTGCAGGCGCGCCTGCGCCGAAAAAGTGCTCCGATCCTCGGATAGCACAAAGACATGAAGCAAAGCGCATTCCCCGGCGGCTCTCTGAATCAAATAAAGATGGCCGTTGGTAAAGGGGTTGCAGTTGACCACCGCCGACGCGATGACGCCGCGGGCAGAAGGCTGCTCCAGAGACTGTACAAACCGCCGGATCCCGCCCCGTCTGTTTTCCAGCAGCAGAACATCTTTGGTGCCGGCCACCGGGTAGAAAC
>CALCSA010000312.1 GCA_937894185.1 uncultured Clostridia bacterium
GGCGATGACATCTCCTGCCTTGATTTCGTCCCCCACGTTGACAATGGGGCGCTGGTTGATGCAGGTTCCCTGATTGGAGCGCATAAATTTGGTAAGCTGATAGCTTTCCACCCGGCCCAGGCTGTCACGAATCTGGATTTCCCGGGCGCTGACCTTGGCCACGGTACCCTCGGTGTGGCTGATGATCACAACGCCGGAGTCCATGGCGGCCTTGTACTCCATGCCGGTTCCCACAATGGGGCTTTCGGGGCGAAGGAGAGGAACCGCCTGACGCTGCATGTTGGAACCCATGAGGGCGCGGTTGGCGTCGTCGTTTTCCAGAAAAGGGATCATGGCGGTAGCGACGGAAACCACCATCTTGGGGGAAACGTCCATAAAGTCAACCCGATCGGCGAGCACTTCCTGAATGGTATCCCGGAAGCGGACGGTAACCCGCTTGTCGGCAAAGTGTCCTTCTTGGTCTAAAGGCTCGTTTGCCTGCGCTACAATGTAGTTGTCTTCCATATCGGCGGTCATGTAGACCACCTCGTCCAGCACCCTGCCGGTTTCCTTGTCCACCCGGCGGTAGGGGGCTTCGATAAAGCCGTACTCGTTGATCCGGGCAAAGGTGGCAAGGTAGGAGATCAGGCCGATGTTGGGGCCTTCCGGCGTCTCAATGGGGCACATGCGGCCGTAGTGACTGTAGTGAACGTCCCGGACTTCAAAGGAGGCCCGGTCACGGCTGAGTCCTCCGGGGCCCAGTGCGGAAAGACGCCGCTTATGGGTCAACTCGGCCAAAGGGTTGGTCTGATCCATAAACTGGCTGAGAGGAGAGGAACCGAAAAACTCCTTGATAGCGGCCATTACCGGCCGGATGTTGATGAGAGCCTGGGGGGTGATGACATCCATATCCTGACTTTGGGTGGTCATCCGCTCCCGAATCACCCGCTCCATCCGGCTAAAGCCGATGCGGAACTGGTTTTGCAGCAGCTCGCCCACCGAGCGGATCCGGCGGTTGCCCAAATGG
>CALCSA010000313.1 GCA_937894185.1 uncultured Clostridia bacterium
GATGATGTTCGGCTATGCCTGTGACGAAACTCCCGAGCTGATGCCTATGGCTATTTCTCTGGCCCACAAGCTGGCTATGCAGATGACCAGGGTCCGCAAGGATGGAACCCTGCCCTACCTGCGGCCCGACGGCAAGACTCAGGTCACTGTGGAATACGAGGACGGCAAGCCGGTCCGGGTGGATACGGTGGTTCTTTCCAGCCAGCATTCGGAGGATGTTTCTCTGGAGCAGATCCGGCAGGATCTGATTCAGTACGTGGCGGAGCCCATTATTCCGGCGGAGCTGCTAAGGGATACCCGCTATCTGGTCAACCCCACCGGACGCTTTGTCATCGGCGGCCCCCACGGGGACAGCGGCCTGACCGGGCGCAAAATCATTGTGGACACCTACGGCGGCTATGGCCGTCACGGCGGCGGCTGTTTTTCCGGCAAAGACCCCACCAAGGTGGACCGTTCCGCCGCTTACGCCGCCCGCTACGCCGCCAAGAACATTGTGGCGGCAGGCCTTGCCTCCCGCTGCGAGGTGCAGCTGGCCTACGCCATTGGCGTGGCGCAGCCGGTATCCGTCAACGTCAACACCTTTGAGACGGGGAAATACTCCGACGAGGTTCTGGCCAAGGCCATTCGCAAGGTGTTCGACTTTACCCCCAACGCCATCATCCGCAATCTGGACCTGCGCCGCCCCATTTACCGGCAGCTGGCCGCCTATGGCCACATGGGCCGGGAGGATTTGCGGGTGGCTTGGGAGCGCACCGATAAGGTGGAGGAGATACTCAAGGCTCTCGCCTGATGCAACGGTGTTTTTGAGGTTAGAATCAATAGCGAATCAACAGCGCAGGGAGCATTGCTCTCTGCGCTGTTTTAAACCCATCTTCCGCAAGGCAGGTATCTTTATACCCTGCGGTCGCTTATTTGCTGTCTTGTTTCCTTCCCCTATAACCCAATACCATAAAGACAATTCCCATCACCACAATCAAACTGGTGAGGGCAAACATAAGGGGGTAGGGCTGTTTGCTTGCATAATCCATAAAATTGGAATAAAACCCTTGGCCGGATACCTGCAATTTTTGAAAATATCCAAAGATCGGAAGAGACAGCAGCTCCATAATGAGCAAGCAAAGCCCCAGTACAATGGTTCTGAATCCCAGTAAAATCTGCCTTGCGTAAAATCCCTCTTTGGTCATTGTATAGACTCTCCTTCTGTGTGATATAGGCCCTGACCGAGATAGCCGTGGGCGCTGGATGCATACAACCGGGCTCCTAAGGGTAGAGCAGCCGGATCGGCCCGGAACTTGGGATGGTGCCAAGGGCAGCTGCAACCGGCCACCCCGCGGTCCATTCCCGGGAAGAGCCGTTATGCCACTCTTTCCCTGTGACTTTTCCTTTATCTTAACATCCTCCGCCGGTGTTGGCAACTGCCGGGGATTTTCGCCGGTTTTGCTTGCAATTCTTCCCCCGATGGGATACACTAGAATCTGTTATCATCCAAGAAAGTGGCGCCGGCTTTTGCCCTTGCCGCAACGCCTGTGGGGGTGGACCCTCCTGTCATGAGGGGGAGCCCTGCCCGCATAGGATGGATGCAGGAGGTGTTAAGATGAATATTGTTGTATTGGCCGGCGGCCTGAGCCCGGAGCGGGATGTTTCTCTGGCATCCGGCAGTTTGATTGCCAATGCCCTGATTCAAAACGGCCACAGGGTGCTGCTGATCGACCTTTATTCCGGGCTGGAGGGCGTCCGCGATTTTGAAGATGCCTACGGGAAGCATCGGGTGGAGGAGTACCTCTATACCGTTCCCGCTCAGGAACCGGACCTTGCCCAAATCAAGACGGACCACGGCAACCGTCAGGAGCTCATTGGCCCCGGAGTGCTGGAGGTCTGCAAAACCGCTGATGTTGCCTTTTTGGCCCTTCATGGCTCTATCGGAGAGAACGGGCAGCTTCAGGCAGTGCTGGATATTCA
>CALCSA010000314.1 GCA_937894185.1 uncultured Clostridia bacterium
CATGGACTTTAAGGTGGGCGGAACTCACAAGGGCGTCACCGCCATTCAGATGGATATTAAAATCGATGGCCTCACCTTTGAGATCATCGAGACCGCTCTGGAAAAATGCCGCAAGGCAAGACTCCACATTCTGGACAACATCATTCTCAGGGAAATCCCCGCCCCCAGGGAGGAGCTTTCCGAGTTTGCCCCCAAGATGATGACCATCAACATCCACCCCGACAAGATTCGGGAAGTGATTGGCTCCGGCGGCAAGGTAATTCAGAAGATCTGCGCCGAGTGCGATGTAAAGATCGACATTGAGGACGACGGCAAGGTCTTTGTGTTGGGCAGCGACGCGAAAAATGTAGAGCGTGCCCTTTCCGTCATCAAGACCATCGCCATGGACCCGGAGGTGGGAGCCTTCTACAAGGGCAAGGTCACCCGTCTGATGAACTTTGGCGCCTTTGTGGAAATCGCCCCCGGCAAGGAAGGCTTGGTTCACATTTCCAAGCTGGATACAAAGCGGGTGGAAAAGGTGGAGGATGTGGTTTCTGTGGGCAGCGAGATACTGGTCAAGGTCACCGAGATCGACTCTCAGGGCCGGATTAACCTTTCCCGCAAGGACGCCCTCATCGCCATGGAGAAAAAGGCGGAAAAGGAAAGAGAACAGAATCAGTAATCGCCAACCGGCATACAAAAAGCGGAAAGCATATGCTTTCCGCTTTTTTGCGCTGTGAATGAACTGGCAGGTACCCGGAAGCCCTTCTCCGGTTTACTCCGCCGAAAGCTCCTGAAGCTTTTGGGCGATTGCCTCCATCTGCTCAGGAATGGCAATGTTCTGCGGGCATTTTTCCACACAGGTTTGGCAGGCAGTGCAGCTCTGAGGTCCGGTTTCCGCCAGCAGTTCGCTGCCGGCGACAAAGGAATCGGCCTTGTGGTTGTTTTTGTAATGGTTGTACAGGGCAAATACCTTGGGAATATCCACCTCAAAGGGGCAGGGCATACAGTAGCGGCAGGCGGTACAGGGAACGGTGCCATTTTTCCGGTAGAGGTCCACAGCCTGCCGAATGGCTTCCCCCTCCTTGGGGGACAGGGGGGTGAGAGGGGAGAGGGTGGCAAGGTTATCCTCCAACTGCTCCCGGTTGCTCATGCCGCTGAGCACTGTCAGCACGCCCGGCAGCTGGGCGGCAAAGCGGATGGCCCAAGATGCGGTGGAGGCCTTGGGGTCTGCCCGCCTGAGAACCTGTTCGCTTTCTTCCGGCAGATTGGCCAAGGCTCCTCCCCGCACCGGCTCCATGATGATAACGGGAATCCCCTTCTCCTCCAGGATTTCGTACTGCTCTTTGGCGTTTTGATCCTCCCAGTCCAGATAGTTGAGCTGAATCTGGGCAAAGTCCCAAGGATGCTGTTCCACCAGTTTGCGCAGCAATCCCGGCCGATCGTGAAAGGAAAAGCCCAAATGCCGCAGTTTGCCCTGGGCCTGCTTTTCCCGCAGGAACTCATAGGTTTGAAACTGCTCAAAGATGGACAGATGCTCCACCGAAATGTTGTGGAGCAGGTAGAAATCAAAGTAATCCACCCGCAGGCGCTCCAGCTGCTTTTCGAAGATGGTGTGAAGGTCCCGGGCCGATTTCAGCCGCCACGGAGGCATCTTGGTGGCCAGATAAAAGCGCTCCCGGGGGTGGCGGGCCAAGGCCTGCCCCAGAAAAGCCTCGGACTTTCCCCCGTGGTAATCAAAAGCCGTATCAAAGTAGTTGAGGCCTGCTTCCAGAGCTCTGTCAATCAGGGCCTGAGCTGCCGGGTAATCGATTTTGGCGGCGTCTCCCTCCAACACAGGCAGCCGCATGTTGCCAAATCCCAGCAGAGAAATCTCTTCCCCCGTTTTTGTGAAGATTCTTTTTTCCACAAGCATCCTCCTTTGGGTCATCTCAATCGTTTTGTCAGGTTCATTCCATTATAAGCAAAGAAAAAAGCTACGTCAATCGTTGGAAGCAAAAAGGCTGCCGCAGGAAGGCTCTGGCAGCAACCTTTTGCCCCGGCAAGCAAGAAGGCTTCTTGTATCTTGCATTTTGCCGCTGCTATCCCGGCTTCCTTCTTGCAAATGGTAGGGGCCAACGGTATAATAAAAACATCTGGAAGGAGGCGTGGGATGACCAGAGAAGAGAAGTACCTGATGATGACCCAGACGCCGGTAGAGCGTCTGGTTTGCAGGATGGCGGTGCCCACCATTACATCTATGCTGATTTCTGCCATGTACAACATGGCGGACACTTATTTTGTGGGGCAAATTGGCACCAGTGCCACGGCAGGGGTGGGGGTTGCCTTTTCCCTGATGGCAATGATTCAGGCGGTAGGCTTCTTTTTTGGCCACGGCTCGGGGAACTACATCTCCCGGCAGCTGGGAGCCCAAAACGTAGACGAAGCCGCCAAAATGGCTGCCACCGGAGCGGTATCCTCCTGGCTGGGCGGTGCTGTGCTCTGCCTTGCCGGTTCCCTGATGCTGGAGCCTTTGGCCCTTCTGCTGGGGGCCACCGATACCATTCTGCCCCATGCTGTCTCCTACATACGCTTTATCCTGATGGGAGCCCCCTGGATGTGCTGCTCTCTGACGCTGAACAATCTGCTGCGGTTGCAGGGCAGCGCTTTTTATGGCATGGTTGGTATGATCAGCGGAGCCATCCTCAATATAGGGCTGGATCCTTTATTCATCTTTGTGTTTGACATGGGGGTGGCGGGAGCCGCCCTTGCCACCATGATCAGCCAGACGGTCAGCTGCATTCTTCTGCTGGTGGGCTGCCGGCGGGGGGGAAACGTTCCCGTCCGCCTGCGAAACTTTTCCCCCAAGCTGCAAAACTACAGGGAAATTATGCGGGGAGGTTTGCCCTCTCTCTTCCGGCAGGGGCTGGGGAGTGTGGCCATTGTGGTGCTCAACCAAACCGCGGGGGGCTTTGGAGACGCCGCCATTGCCGCCATGTCGGTCGTCAACCGGGTGACCATGTTTGCCAGTTCGGCCCTCATCGGATTCGGTCAGGGCTTTCAGCCGGTTTGCGGCTTCAACTACGGGGCCAAACTTTACAGCCGGGTGCGCCGGGCTTTTTGGTTCTGTGTGCAGGTCGCCACGGTGTTTATGCTGGGCATTTCCATCTGCGGTTTTGTGATGGCCCCACAGGTGATTGCCCTGTTCCGCCGGGACGACCCGGAAGTCATCCGCATCGGCGCTTTTGCCCTGCGGATGGCCTGCATAGCCTTTCCCCTGTTGGGTTGGATCATCATCAACAACATGATGCTGCAGACCATGGGCAAAGCCTTTAAGGCCAGCATTCTGGCCATCAGCCGCCAAGGGGTGTTCCTCATGGTATTCCTGTGGGCGCTGGTGCCCCGGCTGGGAATTTTGGGGATGCAGCTGGCCCAGCCCGCCGCCGATGTGGTCACCTTTTTGATCTCGGTCCCTCTGGGCGTTTCCGTGTTGCGGGAGCTGCGGGAGGACGAAGCCCTCCACACTTTGAGCGGCGATCCTTCCCACCCACAGGAGCAGGACATCCCGGGCATTGATTCCATGGACATTTGATGCAAAGCAGCAAACAAGCCGATACCCCCAAAAGGTATCGGCTTTATTTCTAGGACTTTTCGCTACTCCACCACCAGCTCGTCGTCGGCCAGCACCCGGACACAGTCCAGATCCAGCACGGCTTTGACAGCGTCCCCTTCCTGATAGCGGTGGCAGAGCTGGGGGTTGTAAATTTCCACCGTCAGCACCGTGGAGCCAATATCCACCTCGTACTCGATCTTAGAGCCGAAGTAGGTGGCCCGGGTCACCGTGCCGGGGATTCCCTCCTCCCCGGTGGAGAGCTTGACGGATTCGGGGCGGAAAGCCAAGGCACAGGGGTTTCCAAAGCGCAGGCCCTCC
Source organism: uncultured Clostridia bacterium (assembly GCA_937894185.1). Lineage (GTDB taxonomy): Bacteria > Bacillota > Clostridia > Oscillospirales > Ruminococcaceae > WRAV01. Next base: position 3,890 of record CALCSA010000314.1, read on the forward strand.
ATGGCGCCGGGGTTTGGAATCAGGTAGCGCATACCGTTCCCAAATTGGACGATGGCGCTCTCTTCCTCCAATCCCTGAAAACGTCCGGAAATAAAGTTGGCCTTGCCGATGAAGTTGGCCACAAACTTGCAGCCCGGGTACTCGTAAATCTCCTGGGGGGTGCCAATCTGCATCAGGTTTCCGTCCTTCATAATGACAACCCGGTCGGAGATAGCCATGGCCTCGCTTTGGTCGTGGGTGACATAGACGCTGGTGATGCCCAGCCGCTTTTGGATGGAGCGCAGCTCATCCCGCATGTGTTCCCGCAGCTTGGCGTCCAGATTGGACAAAGGCTCGTCAAAAAGCAGAACGCTGGGCTCGATGACCACCGCCCGGGCCAAAGCCACCCGCTGCTGCTGCCCGCCGGAAAGCTGGTTGGGGAAGCGGCGCTCAAAGCCCTCCAGCTGCATCAGCTTGATGACGGCGTCGGTCCGCACCATCACCTTATCCTTGGGCAGCTTTTGCACCTTGAGGCCGTAGGCGATGTTCTCCCAAATGCTGAGATGGGGAAAGAGGGCGTAGCTCTGGAACACCATGGAAATCCCCCGCTTGTCGGGCGGGACGTTGGCCACATCCCGGCCCGCGATGAAGATTTGCCCGGCAGAGGGGTACTCAAAGCCGGAAATCATCCGCAGGGTGGTGGTTTTTCCACAGCCGGAAGGCCCCAGCAGAGTGACCAGTTCACCATCGGCCACCTCCAAATTAATGTGGTTGACGGCAATGGTCTCTCCGGTGCCCTCGGGAGTAGGGAAGATTTTGGTGATATCCCGCATTTCCACTCCGCTGCTTTTGCCGCTGAACCGGCGCAGGTCGCCGGCAGTTTCGGTCTGAATGCTCTGTATCTGGGTGCTCATGGGCAGTCCCCTCCTTGTGCAAGGATCGCTCGTTCCACTTCCTCCCGTCCGGGAGCCTTGGCCCGGGGACTGAGGAAGAACTTTACCAAAGCGTTGATGATGCCGATCGCCACCAGAATCACCACAATCATAATCATGACGTAGGCGGCGGCGTCGCTGTACTTGCTGGCCTCAAACAGGGAGAATATCTTGGAGGTGGCAAGGGGCCAGCGGGGGGATACCAGAAAGATAATGGCGCTCACAGCGGTCATGGCCCGGACAAAGGCGTACACCAGCCCGGAAAAGAAGGCTCCCCGCAGCAGGGGCAGAGTAATCCGCCGAAAGGTGTGCCCGCTGCCCGCCCCCGAAATAGTGGAGGCCTCCTCGATGGATTTGTCGATCTGCAGCAGGGTGGCGCTGCCCGACTCAATGGCCACCGGCATATTGCGGAAGGTAAAGGCTGCAATTAAAATCAGGGCGGTTCCGGTGAGGAGCAGGGGTTTTTGGTTAAAGGTGCTGATATATCCGATGCCCAGCACCGTACCGGGAATGGCAAAGGTAAGCATGGAGGCCACCTCCATCACCCGGCGGCCGATAAACCGCTTGCGCACCGTCAGAAAAGCGATGATCATCCCCAACAGCCCGCCGATGGGCGCTGCCCAGAAGGCAAGGGTGATGGAGTTCTTCATGGCGTCCCAGCCCATGGAGTAGACAAATTTAAAATGATCCAGAGTAAAGGAGTAGTTAATGCCCCAGGTCTTGACAAAAGCACCCACCAGCACGGTTCCGTAGAACAGCAGGATGATGCCGCTGACCAGCAGGCAGCCGGCAAACAAAGGCCGCACGATGTGCTTCTCGTGGATTTTGCGGCGCTTTTGAGTGGGCTTTCCCGAAACGGTGACAAAGCTTTTTTTCCGCAGCCAGTATTTTTGCAGCAGGTAGGCCGCCACCGTGGGCAAAAGTAAAATTACTGCCATCATAGAGCCTGCGTGGAGGTCGTACATGCCGGTGATAATCCGGTAGGCCTCCACACTCAGGGTGGAAAACCCGCCAGCAATCACCGCCGGGTTGGAAAAGTCCTCCAAGGATTGGATAAAGACCAGCAGCATGGCGGAGATAATTCCCGGCGCCGACAGCGGCAGGGTTACGGTGCGAAAGATGTGCCAGCGGGAGGCTCCCATGCTTCGGGCGGCGTCCTCCACCGAATCGTCGATGGATTCCAAAATACCGCTGAGGGTGAGGAAGGCCACCGGGAAAAAGCTGATGGCCTGCACCACCACCAGACTGTGGAGCCCGTACACATCAAAATCCCGAATCCCCAGCAGCGACCGGGTGATGAGCCCCTGCCGTCCAAACAAAAAAATAATGGACAGGGAGAGGATAAAGGGGGGCGAGATAATGGGCAGGGTGGCAATGGTGCGGAAAAACCGCTTGCCGGGCATTTCGGTCCGGGTGATGGAAAAGGCAAAAAGATACCCCAGCGCCGTAGCCGCCAAGGCTACAATCAGCCCCAGCTTCATACTGTTGTAAAAGGTTCTGCGGTAACCGGGGTTGGAAATGATGTCAAAGAAGGGTTGGAGGGAGACGGCATTCTCCTTATTGGTGACCCCCAATTTAAAGACATTAAAAATAGGCAGGATCACAAAAAGGAACAGCAGAACAAAGATGGCAACAATAGTGAACAGCAGCAGAGGTTGCTGCAACAGCAGAGCGAAGTCGTTCCGCCCCGAGGTGTGGGTCAGGGGCTTGCCGCTCTTCTGTTTTTTCGTATCAACGGCCAAAAAAGTCCCCTCCATTTCTGTTGGAATATAATCGGTTCGGGCCTGTTTAAAAAGAGAGGCAGCGAAGGATTTTGATCACGGCAGATGCCGCTTGCTTTAAACTGCCCCGGCTTTAAAACGCCACCTATTTGGAGATTGCAGGATTCGTCCCGCAGCCGCCCACCGGACGGCCTGAACCAAATTGCATCGTCCATCGTGCCGGCGGCAACGTCCGCTGCTATAAAAGCCGCAACGCGGGCACAGGCTCTTGGATTGCGATTGGTTGAGGGAGGGGCTCTCGGCCTCTCCCTCAACGTTTTTTATCGTTTGATCCAAATACTTCGGCAAAAGTTGGGGGTTACTGCTTGAGGTTTGCGGCGTTGTCGATCTTCTGGCCAAACTCCTCCACCAGACGGGATTTATTGCTGCCGGCCCAGACTGCGTCGTAGTCGATGATAGGCAGCTGGTCCAGACTGACCAGACCGTCGGCGTAGTTGGCGTTGATGTTGACCGGCAGGCGGTTGCTGGCGGAATCAATGTACAGTTCCTGCCCCCGGACGCTCATGCACCAGTCGATAAACAGCTTGGCGTTTTCCTGCTCCTCGGGGAAGCCGTTTTTAATCAGAGCCACAGCGCCGACTTCAAATCCGGTGCCCTCCTCGGGGAAGGAAAGCTCTACGGGATAGCCTTCCATGGCAGGCTTAAGAGCATCGTGGGAGAAGGTGATGGCAACGGCGGCTTCACCCAGACCAACCTCCATGGGGGGAGCGGCTCCCGCCTTGGTGTACTGGCGAACGTTGGTGTTGAGGCGGGACAGGTACTCCCACGCTTTTTCCTCGCCGTGGAGCTGGATGATGGTAGCCAACACGGTGTAGGAGGTGCCGGAGGTGGAGGGGTGAGCCATGGAAATCTGGCCCTTGAACTCGGGCTTGGTCAAATCCTCCCAGCTCTTGGGATATTCCAGATTGTGCTCTTTAAACCACTCGCTGTTGCAGGCAAAGGAGATGGCCCCCACATAGATGGGGTTCCAGACGCCTTCGGCATCCTTGTACTGCTGGGGAACATTGGCAAGCTCGGGGGATTGGTAGGGCTCCAAAAGGCCTTCCTTCATGGCGGCGATGTAGGTGTCGCTGGAGCCGCCATGCATGACGGAGGCTTGGGGATTATCCTTTTCGGCGGCGATACGGGCCATCATCTCTCCCGCGGAAAGGCGAACATAGTTGATTTTAATGCCGGTATCTTCCTGAAATGCGTTAAAGTAGGTGGGTATCTCACCATCGGGCAGGGCAGAGTAGACGGTCAGTTCTTTGTAGGCGGGCTCTGCCGGAGCGGAGGCCGCCGGTTGAGAGGCCGCTTCCGTAGAAGAGGCCGGCGCGGAAGCCTGAGAGGATGCGGGTGCCGCAGAAGACGCAGGTGCCGGTTTACCGGAGCTTCCACATCCGGCCAACAGAGTTGCCAGCAAAACCAGAATCATCAAAAGTGAAATAGATCGGCGTTTCATATGCAGTCCCTCTTTTCTAATTAATTTGGATGATTTTCATAATATCCATGTGTATTTTAGTCTAACATCCATAGAATCAAAAGAAAAGAAGAGAAACCGCTAGATTTATTTGAGATTCATTTGATTTTATATAAATGATGAAAAATCTATCGTAAAAAACTATCCTTCATCATAGAGGTTGCGCAGCTCCCGGGGGGAGTAGCCATAGTGCTTTTTAAACAGATAGCGGAAGTAGTTGCTGTCGTTGTACGAAAAGCCACGTCCGCCGTGGAACAGTCCGTGGTGAGCAGTAACTTGTGGGCCTGCTCCATCCGCACACGGGTGAGAAAGCCGATAAAGGTTTCCCCGGTGTTTTGGGAAAAAATGGTGGAAAAATGATTGGGGGAAAACCCAATATGAGCCGCCACCGTGTTCAGGGAGATACCGGAATCGTGGTAGTTTTCGTAGATGTGATTTTTTGCCCGGGCAATCACCTGCCCGTAGCGCAGGCTGCCCGCCGCCTTCTCCTTAAAATCGATGAATCGCCGGATAATATCCCCGGCAAAGGAGCGGATTTCTTCCATGTCCGACTTGCGCAGAATGGCGCTGGCACCGGCCAGCCCGGGGAATACCTCCGCCGCGTCCTTGCCCGATTCCCCCACAATCCGGGTGGCGGTAACCACCAGATCGGTGATGCGGTAGTAGACATACAGCAGGCTGCCCACATCGTCCTGACTGCCGCAAATTTGGTCCAGCAGGCCCTCGATATCCTGAACCGTGGCGTGGAGCAGCTTGCGGCCCATGGGTTCCTCTCCCACCGCCAGCTGAAAGAGGTTGCTGTGGTCCAAGTCGTCGGTATTGACAATGGTTCCTTTGGGCAGGGCGGGAAACCGCCGCAGCAGATGGTGGGCATCCAAATAGGAGGTGGAAATTTCCCCAATCCGCTCGGCTACCGTGCCGATGCCGCTGACCGAGCCGATCCCCAGCAGCCTGCTCAACTCGTCCCGGAGGAGGAGAAGAACCTCGTACACTGTTTGATCCAGGTTTTCCCGGCCGTCTCCCTTGGTCACCACCACAACGCGGTCCCGGCCCCGCAAACACCACAGAACGTCCTCCCGGTTGTGGAGCAGAGAGTCCACCACCACCCGCAGGCTCAGGGCTGCCTCGGGCAGGGCCTGCTCGTAGCTTAGCTCCATCTCCGCCGCCAGATACTGCTTGGCGGGGAAGGGGATGCCGAAGGCTTCCGCCTGCTCCAGCACCTGCGCGGCGGAAAGAGCTCCGGCCAGCACCTCGTCTAAGAAGGCGTCCCGAAGGATCAGCTCCTTTTGCCGCTCCCGGTCGGGGTCCCGGGCGGCCAGAACCGTCCGTTCCTGCTCCAGCTGGTCGGCTGCTTTGTTCAGAGCCTCCAGCAGGGTGGTAGCACGGATAGGCTTGAGAAGGTACTCGTCCACCCCGATGGAGATGGCCTGCTTTGCGTAGGCAAACTCATCGTGGCCGCTGATGATAAGAATTTTGGTCCGGGGGCTGGCCCGCTTGACTGCTCCCGCCAAGGCAAGGCCGTCCATAAAGGGCATCCGTATGTCGGTGATGAGGATATCCGGCTTCAACTCCAAAATGGCGGGCAGAGCCATCTCCCCGTCGGCGGCTTCCCCGCAGAGCTGGTAGCGGCCGCTTTGATCCAGATTGTTGCGGATTCCCTCCCGCACCCGGGTTTCGTCCTCGGCTACAAACACTTGATAGATCATGGTTCCTCCTTGGGGGGCAGGGTGAAGGCCACCACCGTTCCCCGGTCGTACCCGCTGGAAAGTTCCAGCCGGGTGTTGGAATAAAACAGCTGCAGGCGCCGGTTTACATTGTATAGCCCATAGCCGGAGGATTCCGGGGGCTTTCTGGCCGAAAGCTCTGCCCGCAGCTGCTTTAGCGTTTCGGGAGTCATACCCATGCCGTTGTCCCTTACCTCAAAGCGCAGGCTCCCGTCGGGAAGCAACCTGCCCTTTACGGTGATCTCCCCGCCCTGCCGCCGGTTTTTAATGCCGTGGTAAAGGGCGTTTTCCACCAAAGGCTGCAGCAACAGCTTGAGCATTCTGCGCTGGTACATGGCCTCGTCCACATCAATGGTGTAGCGCAGAATATCCCCGTAGCGGATTTCCTGAATCACCAGATACTCCCGGACATGTTCTACCTCCTGCCCCACGGTGATAAAGTCCTGCCCCCGGCTTAGGCCAATGCGGCAATAGTTGGAAAAGGCAATGGTAATCTGAATCACTTCCTCGTTGTAGCCGCTTTCCGCCAGCCAGACAATGGTGTCGAAGGTGTTGTAGAGGAAGTGAGGGGTGATTTGAGCCTGCAAGGCCCTGAGCTCGGATTTCTGCAGCTCCTTCTGCTCGTCCAGACTCCGCTCCAGCAGAGCCTGAATCCGCTCGTTCATCAGGTTGATGCTCTCGCTGAGCTTGTTCAGCTCCTGCAGGCCGGAGGGCAGCGCCCGGGTGGTCAGGTCCCCTTGCGAAATCCGCTCCGCCATGGCCTCCAGCTCAATGTTGGGGCGCTCCACCGCCCACTTGAGGATGCGGTAAGCCCCCATGGCGATGGTGATGACCACCAGCGACAAAATCGCCATCAGAGCCATTCTGCGCAGGGCGCTCCGCTGCATTTGGGCGTTGGCCAAAGCGATGCCGTTGATCTGGGCGTAGGCAAAATCCTGCAGCACATCGTAGATGTTGTCGGCCACTTTATTGATCTCGTCCAGAGTCATCTGCCGGTAAGAAATCGGAACCCCGGTGTCGCACTGTTCCCGCAGGCGCTCCACATAGACGGCGAGGGTATTGGTAGCCCGCATGGCCGCCTCCACCCGCTCCCGGCCGCCGGTGGGGGAGGCGTTGCCGTACAGCACCGAAAGATCCGATTGAATGTTGTCAAGAATTCGGCAGAGCCCGCTTTCCTCAAAGCTGAGGCGGCCCGCCACAATGTACCAGCTTTCCCGGGCCACCTCCTCCTTCACCACCCGGGAAAGACTGTTGGCCCGCTGGATGTTGTCGATCTGCCGCCCGTACTCACTGGTCACCCGGCGCAGGTAGATGAGGTTAAAAACCGAGGTAAACAAAAAGCAGACGATGATGACGGCAAACACCACCTTAAGCAGATCCCGGATGCTGCGGGTGAGTAAAAAGTTTGGCCGCTTCATATCAGTACCCCCTTACCGGAGGGTTTTCCCGGATGCTTTCCCGGGTAAAGACCCGCTCCTCCATCATGATGTCGGGGGGGCTTTCCCCCCGGAGCAAGGCCTCCACCGTCTCCATTACCGCCGGGCCCACATTGGGGTCCACCTCCACAATGGAAAAGATTTCCCCCCGCTCCAACGCCTCTATGGCCTGAGATTCCCCGCCGAAGCTGATAACGAGGATGTCCTTGCCCGGCCGGATTCCCAGTTCCTTCATGGCCTCTATGGCTCCCAGCGCCATGGTGTCGCTGTGGGCGATGAGGGCGTCGGGCCTGCGGTCGTTGCGCAGGTAGATGCGGAAGGTCTCCTTGGCTTTGGAAAACATAAAGTCGCAGTTGACGCTGTAGGTGAGGTTGTATTTGTCGTCCAGACTCAGCAGGGAGCGAATGCCCCCGCTGCGCTCCACGGTGTTGGAAGCTCCCACGGTGCCCAGCAGTTCCACCACATACACCGGGTCCTCCCGTCTGCGGAAGGCGGTCATCAACTGCAACGCTGCCCGTTCCCCCTGCAACTTGCAGTTGGAACCTATATAGGCCGCCACCTGAGCCTCCCCTGCGGCTTTGATGGTCCGCTCCACCAGAATCACGGGGATGTTTGCGGCTCTGGCTTCTTCCAGCACATTGTCCCAGCCGGAAAGCACCACCGGCGTAAAGACAATGGCGTCCACCTGATAGGTGATGAGGGAGCGCAGGGCCTGAATCTGGGCATCCTGAGTGCGGCCGCATTCCAGCGTCAGCAGTTGAACGCCCCGGTCCCGGGCTGCTTCCCGAATGGAGTCGCTCATCCGGTCCCGCCAGCTGCTTTCGCTCAGGATCTCCACATATCCCACCACGGGGGCGGCCTTTGGCTCCTGTGGCGGCGGGGCGGGGCGCAGCAGAAGTGCCACCACTGCCAGACCGAGAACCAGACCGGCTCCCACGGCGATTCGTTTCATCGTTCCCCACTCCCTTATTTCAGCGCTTGTCTTTTATTATAACAAATTATAATGTTTCCTCAAATTTTTGTCTATAGCGCTTGGGCCGATTGTGCAGATTATCTTTGGAAGGGGATAAGCCGACTCCAAGGTGCGGATGCAAAAAAACAGCGGCCGGATACAAAATCCGGCCGCTGTTGGCCATTGCTAAATGCGGTGTAACAGGTCGGTGTAGGTGGGCATGGGCCAGTATTCAGCCCCTACCATGGACTCCAGTGTGTCGCAGCTTTCCCGAAGCAGAGTCATCCGGGAGCGAACCTCCTCCTGCATAAAGCCGGCCCGCTGCCGCAAATCTTTGTTCCGGCTGCCGTGGCAAGACTCCAACAGGTGGTCGCAGCGCTGCACCAGCAGCTCCACCTGCCGGGACAAAGTCACCAGCCGCTGCCGCAGAGTTTGATTTTCCACCCCGGCCTGTTCCAGCGCATTGAGGCTGTTGGATAATAGCCCCATGTACTTGACACAGGCGGGTAAAATCTGCCGCTGGGCCATGTAGAGCATGGTTTCGGCCTCCACCCGCACCACCTTCACGTAGTTTTCCATAAAAATTTCGTGGCGGGCATGGCATTCCGCCTCACTCAGAACCCCGGTGCGGCGGAACAGGTCCACGTTTTTGGAATTTTGCAGAACGTCCAGCGCCTCGACAGTGGTATTGAGGATAGGCAATCCCCGGCGGGCGGCTTCTTCCGCCCATTCCCGGCTGTAGTTGTTGCCGTTAAAAAGGATTCGCCCATGATTCTGGATGGTGTCGGCCACCATGTGAGCCACTTCGGTTTCCAGATCGTCGCAGTCCTCCAGCCGCTGGGCAAAGCGGGCAAACACGTCGGCCAGAGCGGCGGAAAGAATGGTGTTGATAAAGGCGACAGACTGGGAGGACCCCAGCATCCGGAACTCAAACTTGTTGCCGGTGTAGGCAAAGGGGGAGGTTCGGTTCCGGTCGGAATTGTCCTTTTCCAGCCGGGGGAGAATGGCCACATCGGTGTTGAGGGCCGCCGGGTCCCGCAGGCTGGGGCGGATGCCCTTGGCAATGCTGGTGAGCATATCGGTGTACTCCGCCCCCAAAAAGATGGAGATAATGGCGGGAGGGGCTTCTCCGCCCCCCAGACGGTGATCGTTTCCGGGGACGGCGGCAGCCATCCGCAACAGGTCGGCGTAGTTGTCCACGCATTCAATGAGGGCGCACAGGGTCACCAGAAAGAGCTTGTTTTCCGCTGGGGATTTGCCGGGGGTCAGAAAGTTGACGCCATCGTCGGTGGTCAGGGAAAAGTTGTTGTGCTTGCCGGAACCGTTGATGCCGGCAAAGGGCTTTTCGTGGAGCAGACAGGTGAGCCCGTGACGCTTGGCGGTAATGCGCATCACCTCCATCATGTTCAGGTTGTGATCGCAGGCGATGTTGGCGGTTTCAAAAATGGGGGCCAGCTCGTGCTGGGCGGGAGCTGTCTCGTTGTGCTTGGTTTTGGAGGGGATGCCCAAGGCCCAGAGCTGCTCGTCCAAATCCTTCATATAGTCGGCCACCCGCAGCCGGATGCGGCCGCAGTAGAGGTCCTCCAGCTCCTGCCCTTTTGGGGGGCGGGCGCCCATCAGAGTGCAGCCGCAAAGCTTGAGGTCCAGACGGGACTCGTACTTTTCCCGGTCGATGAGAAAGTACTCCTGCTCGGCTCCCACTGTGGGGATAACCAGCTGGGAGGTGGTGTTTCCCAAAGCCCGCAGCACCCGCAAGGCCTGAGGATTGAGGGCCTGCATGGCCCGGAGCAGAGGGGTTTTGGAATCCAGCGCCTCCCCGCTGTAGGAGCAGAAGGCGGTGGGAATATACAGGGTTCCTTCCCGGATAAAGGCAGGGGAGGAAGGG
>CALCSA010000315.1 GCA_937894185.1 uncultured Clostridia bacterium
CAAGAGGCCAGCGAAGAAGACAAGTGGAACGAAATGACCGACGAAGAGCTGTACGAGCTGGCCAAACAGGAAGGCGGGGAAATTACCATCTACGCCATTACCAGCCGTATGCCCAAAACCTGCGAGGCCTTTATGGAGGCTTATCCCGAACTCAAGGCCGTATCCAGTGACTTTGATCAGAACGAAGCAGTTTCTAAAATCGAAATCGAGGGAAAAAGCAACAACGTAAACGCTGATATTCTGCAGTGCAAAGACAGCGCGGGAGAAATCTACTACGACTTCTACCCCTCCGGCTATCTGGAAACCTATTTTCCCACCGACATCTGCTCCAAAATCGACCCCGAGCTGATGAAGTACGGTATGCCCTTTTATGTGGGGCTCAACTTCTGGTACTACAACACCGAAATGTACCCCAACGGCGCCCCCCTCACCAACTTCTGGGAAATTGTAGAAAAGGATGGCTCCGGCGCAAATAAGTTTAACCTTGTGTTTAAGAATCCTGGCAGTAACGATACCGACATGACCTTTTATGCCAATATGGTGCTCAACGCCGACCAGTTTGCCGCCGCCTACGAAAGTCTTTACGGCAAGCCGCTGGAGTATACCTACGATGCCTCTCAAACCCCCGGTGTTCTCGAAAACAACGCCGGTTATGAGTTTATGTACCGTCTGGCCAATTCCCGGATCACCTTTATTGCCGATGGTGACGATATTGTAGAGGCAGTCCACAGCTCCGGCTCCACCGGAATCCCGACTCTGGGCTTCTGTTCTGCAGGAAAAATCACCAACCGGGATGAAAGCGGCTGGAAGATCGACTGGGTTACCGAGTTGGATCCCTACACAAATCTGCAAAACTGCAACTATCTCTATCTTGTAAAGGGCAACGATAACCCCGCCGGTTCCCGTCTGTTTATCCGCTTTCTGATGGGTGGGGCAGAGGGTGACGGCCCCGGCTTCAAGCCTTTTACCAAAGAGGGTAACTGGTCGATCCGCAGCGATTATGTCAATCCCAATAACCCTTCCTTTAATTTGGACAGCAAGTACTGCATCACCAGCGATATTGATGCGGTTTACGGAATCTTCTTGGATGTCCGGGATTTCTGGGACTATTGGCTGGCCAAAGGCTCTGGCAAATAGGCTGGATGTCCCTGCTTTAGACAGCGATTTCCCCGCTGCCTGAGGTCACATCAACAGGAAACGGATGATGGCAATGGCTCAAACTCCACAGATTCCCCCAACCGAACTGGAGCGGCAGCAGCGGTGGAAGCAGAGAGGTGATGCCTTTTGGGGCATCTTCCTCCCCACCAAAAACGGAAAAGTTAAAAGCACTCTTGTGCTCAACAGCTTTTGTCTTTCCATTCTGTTTTTGGCTGTTTACGCCATGGCTTACCTTCTTCTTCTGGACGGCTTGGATGCTTTTCTGGCGGGAAAGGCGTCTCTCTTTTGGATCAATGTTCTGGAGAGCCTGATTCCCGCTTTGGTCGCAACCTTTATCTGCAATGTCCTGCACTTTGTCTTTGCAGAAAAGAGGCTGGTTCCTGCCGCCTTTATCTGGTTGCTGTTGTACACCCTTGCCGTCACCGCCTACCTGCTGGCCTGCTCCCCCCCGGAAGCCCGGAGCACCACTCTCAAGTTGCTGATGATGGTGGTTCCCCCTTCCGTCTTGTCGGGATGCGCGCTTTCCGCCTTTTTGTATTGTCGCCATCGGAAGCTGCACCCAACCGGCAGGCCGATAGAAGAACTTCCATCGTGGAAGCAAAACCGGCGCTGACCCAAGGCCGGATAATTCATAAAAACAAGAGAGCGGTTGATGCCGCTCTCTTGTTTTGTTCTCACCATTATCCCAACGCTAAAGAGTCCACCGATACCGGCGGACTCTTTGATGGCGGATTATTTTTCTTCCAGAGAACGGACCAATTCCTCATCAGGCTCTGCCAGAATGGTGTGATAAGTTTCGTAGATCACCATCCCCGGCTTGGAGCCGTTGGGCTTGCGGACATTGCGCACCCGGGTGTAATCCACCGGCACTTTGGAGGAAGCCCGGCCTTTGGAGTTGTAGGCGGCAATGGCAGCCGCTTCCTCCAGTGTGGCGTTGGGAATATCCTCCCCCACTCCCCGGATAATGACGTGGGAGCCGGGAATCTTCTGGGTGTGAAGCCAAAGATCCTGTTTTTCCGCCTCCTTGCTGGTCAGACGGTCGTTTTGCAGGTTGTTGCGCCCGCACAGGATGAGATACCCATCGGAGGAGCGATAGCGCAGGTAGGGTAACTTTTGGATTTTAGGCTGCTTCTTTCCCTGAGTAGAGCGGTGGCTGCGGCGCAGGTAGCCGCTGTCCCGCAGCTCCTGACGGATGGTGTCCAGCTCTGTTTCCCCATCGGCCCGGGTGAGAGCATCGAACACCGAATCCACGTAGGTCAGCTCCTCTTCCCCTTGGGTGATCAGCTGCTTGAGGTACTTTTCCGCCGTGTCCGCCTTGCGGTACCCAGCGTAGTACCGCTGGGCATTCTGAACGGGAGTCAGCCTTGGGTCCAGCTCAATTTCCAGTTCTTCCCCGCCCGGATGGTAGAAGTTTTCCACCCGGACTGTGGTATCCCCTTGCCGGATGTGATAGAGGTTGGCGCTGATCAAATCCCCTTTTTGCCGCAGCTGTTCCCGGTCTGCGCACTGAATCAGCTCTTCCCGCTGATAGGCCAGCTTCCGGGTAATCCGGTCGAAGGTGGCGGCCAATAAATTGAGAAGATCCCCTGAGCGCTGGCGCACCCGCTCCATCCTCTCCCGGTCGGCATAGAAGCTTTCCAGCAGAGAGCTGCAGTTGGGGTAATCCCGGGTGATCATGGCCACCCCATACTGATGAACCGGCAGGCAACAGAAGTCCTTGGGCCGGCCGTCAGGCTCCAGAATCATGGTGGGAGTTGGCGTGCCCTTTTCCAAAGACCCCGCTACACCGGCCAGATAAAAGCTCAGGCGCTCTGCCTGCTCCGGTGTCAGCTGGGTGGCCAGAACCTCCCCCCCTCTGGTGGCAAAGTGAGCGGCCTCCCGGCAAACAAGCTGGGAAAAGCCCTCCACATGCTCCATCAGCGCCTTGGAAAGCTCCACCTCCCGGCCGTTCCGCAGCCGCTCCAGAATAGCGAAGGGCTCGACTTCCAGCAGGCTTATTTTGTTTTGAGAGGGCGGGAGAACATAGGTCATCCCCGGCAGCACCTGCCGCACCCGGGAGGTGGTGATATCCACCCGGCGGATGGCGTCGATGATTTTGCCATCCTCCTCGGTGACAATCAGGTTGCTGTGCCGCCCCATGATTTCCAGAATCACAAACAGAGTTACCGGGTCCCCCAGCTCGTTGCGGGCCTCAAATTCCAGCCGCAGAATCCGGTCCAGCCCCATCTGCTTCACCCCGGTCAGCCTGCCGCCCCCCAGACGTTTGCGCAGCAGCATGCAAAACATAGGGGGAGTTTTGGGGTTTTCCGGCACATCCTCCATAAAGTGGACCCGGGGAGCCGCCGCCCCGCCGGAAAGGAGCAGCTTCCCCGAGGCTTCCCGGCCTCGCAGGTGGAGGATCACTTCCTCCCGGGAGGGCTGAACGATCTTATCTACCCGGGCTCCAAGAAAGCTTTGCAGTTCCTGGGTGAGAAAATGCAGAAAGATACCGTCTAAAGCCATGTGTTAGGATTCCCTTTCATTTTTTGCCTTCTATCCCCCGATGTATCGGGCGGGATCGGCGCAGGTCCCGGCAATTTGAATGTCGGCACCGGGCAGTGCTTGCCGCAAGCGTTCCAGCAGGACAGGGAGCACCACTGCCTCGGTGGCGTAATGGCCGCCGTCCACAAGGGTCAGCCCCGCGCGGGACGCTTCCAGCAGCTGGCTGTGCTTGACATCCCCCGTCACCAGAGCCTGTGCTCCCGCTGCCGCCGCCCGGGCAATGAATCCGCCCCCCGAGCCGCCGCAAAGAGCCACCCTCTGAATCGTTTGCTGCCCGGGCGTGTATTTCATTCCCCCCACCTGCAGCCGCTCCTTGACGTAGGCGGCAAACTCATCGGGGGGCAGGCTCTGCTTCAGGTTGCCCACCCGGGGCATCCCTTCCCGGGTGAAGAAGGAATGAGTATCCAGAATGTCAAAGGCAGGCTCCTCGTAAGGGTGGGCTGCTTTCATGGCGTGAATAGTCTCATCCAGACAGTGGGGGGCCACCAGCATCTCCAGACGCAGCTCCTCCGCCTTTTCCAGATTCCCCACCTCCCCCAAAAACGGGTTGGCTCCTTCCAGCGGGATAAACCGTCCCTCCCCCGGAGAAAGGAAGGCTGCGCCGGCGTAATTGCCCTGTTTGCCGGCTCCTGCCTGTGTCATGGCGCCGTACACCTTTTCGGCGTGGGTGGAAGGAACATAGACGATCATCTTCTTCCACGGGATAGAGCGACTCTCCTCCAACAGGGAAACCTCTTGCAGTCCCAGCCGGGCCGCAAGAGCATCGTTGACGCCACCCTTTGCTATATCCAGATTGGTGTGGGCACAGATCACCGCCACTCCCCTTTGGATAGCGTGATACACCGGGCTTTCGGCAGGGATCCGCCCCAGCTTTTCGTAGATCACCGGGTGGTGGGTGACGATGAGATTGGCTCCCGTTTCCTCCGCCTCCCGAATCACCGGGAGGGTGGCGTCCAAAGCCACCAGAGCCCGCTCTACCCGCTGATGCCCCGAGCCGATGAGCAGCCCGGGATTATCCCAGCTTTCGGCCAGAGAAAAGGGGGCGATTGCTTCCATGGCGTTATAATAATCCTGTACCAGATAGGCTTTCATATTCCTTCCCTTTCGATGCGTTCTATCTCCGCCGCCAAGGCAAGGTATTCCCTTGCCGATGTTTGCCCCTTGGAAGAAGCGGACAGCCCCTCTCCGGCGCGTCGCAGTCGTGTGGCAATCCGGCACAGCAGGGCTTTGCTGTGGGGGCTGCGGCTTTCCGGCAGCCTCCCGGTCCAGAGAAAGAGAGGTTCCGGCTCCCAGATCCTTCCCGTATAGGCGACCTCCATGACGGTGTAGAGGAACTTTCCCGCCGCCACTGCTTCCTCGCTGGTCAGCTCGTAGCCGTTTTGACACAGCCAGCGGCGCAGACGCTCCGCCTTGGTCATGGGCTGTAGCAAAAAGCTTATCTCTCCCCGGCGAATATCGGGGCAAGCCTCTAAAATATCGGCAATCAGTTCTCCCCCCATGCCGGCAATCACCACATGGGTAATCCGGTCCAGCGGAAGCCCCTGCAGGCCGTTGGTCAAGCGGGCCTCCACCATATTTTCAAGGCCCCGGCTTTGAATCAGCCTGTGGGCCTTTTCCAGCGGTTTTTCCCCAATATCACAGGCGTAGGCGTAGGAGGCGATCCCTCTCTCCGCCAAATAGCAGACCAGATAGCCGTGGTCGGTGCCAATGTCGGCCACCACCGCCCCCTTGGGAATTTTTTGCGCCAGCATCAGCAGCCGGGGATCGGTAAGAAAATCATCCTTCACTGAGCCAACACCTCTGTTTCCTTCCGGTGCTGCTTCCGGGTTTGAATCTTTTGCGCCCACCACATCAGAGCCACCGTGATAAATTGAATCCCGGTCAGGGCCAACATGGCATACAGATAGCCGTCCAGAGTTTGGGGGAAGCAGGCCAAAATCAGCAGGCCCACAATCCGCCCGCCGCCCAGCGCCGCTTCCCGCAGGCCGGTGAGTTCGGTGATGATCGCTCGCAGGGTCTCGTTTTGGCCCATCACATCATAGCAGATATGAACTCCGATATTATTGAAAAAATAAGCCAAAAAGGTATTAAGCACTCCAAAAATCAGCACTGTAACCACATTGAGCTTGAGCAGCAGTCCCATACAGCAGACAAAAATAGCTGTGATGGACCCCAGCGCCAGTTTAACTCTGCGGTTGGGGGTGACAATCCGACCAAAAACCCAAGCCGCCGAAATGGAGAATACTCCGGTGAGGAAGGAGTTGAATCCCACCAGAGCTTCGTCGGTGACCAAGGCAAACAGCAGCATGTTGAGGAAAAAGGTAAAGGCGCCTTCCCGTATCCCCCGGAAAAACTCGATGAACATCATAATCCGCAGGGAAAGCTTGCGCACCACCAGCTTGAGGGCAAAGCGATAATCCCGGGGGCGGTGCTTGCGCTCTACCGGGGTCAGCTGGTTCATGTAGTAAAACTGGGAAAGGATGGTGGCAATGGCAACGCCGAACATCACCCGGTAGCCGGTTATACCGGGCATCCACCGCAGAATAAAGCCAAAGATCAGCGGCAAAGTCAGGTTCATGACGCCGGAGATAATTCCGGTAATACCAATTGCCACAGCCCGGTTGCGGGGGGTGGTGTAAAGAGTCAGCAACACGTGATGCCCCGACCAGTAAAGCCCCATAGCCAGTCCGGCCAAAGAGCCAATGTAGTACATCAGGCTTTCCAGATGGTCCATCCAGCCAAACATCAGGCCAAAGAGGATCACATACAGAATCCCCGCGGCCTTAATAGCCCGGGTGGGAGTGATGACCCGGGAAAAAGCAGAACAAATATTCATACCGATGGCGCTAAACAGGTAGGCAAGGCCACGGTAGATCAGCACACTGTGCATGTTTCCGTCGCTTACTCTAAAAATCAGAGTGTTGACAAACACCGTCTCGATGGTGTAGTAGACCATTAGAAACAGGTAGTTCAGAGCCAGAGTGGCATACTGTTTGCTTAACAAATCCAACCCCAGAACATCGATCGCTTTGCGATGGATGCCCCCCAGTAATCTGTTAACGGTAAAGTGCGGTTTTTCTTGCATAGAGCTTCCCCATCCTGCCATGAGAGGGGGAGCACAGATCCCCCCGGGCTTTACTTATTGTTTAGGCTAGCATTGAGCTTGGTAATCAAATCCCCGCAGTCCACTCCATGAACCTCACAGGCTTCCTCTACCGTTTCTCCCCGGGAGGCGGGGCACTGCCTGCAAAGCATCCCAAAGGATTCGAACACTTGGTTACAGTCCTCGTCGTAATCCAAAATATCACCGATGATCGTATCCCCG
>CALCSA010000316.1 GCA_937894185.1 uncultured Clostridia bacterium
GCCTGTTGGGTTGTGGTGGTGGTCAGGGAGGTATCAATGCCGTTTTTTTGCATTGTCTTAACAATTTGCCGACCAAAGGGGTCTTCCCCCAGCTTGGTCAGATACCCCACCCTAAACCCCAGCCGGGAAAGGCCCACTGCTACGTTGAATTCCGCTCCCGCCACCGAGGTGGAAAAGTGACGGACATCCTCCAGCGGTCCCTCTTCCTCGGCGATAAATAGCCCCATAGGCTCCCCGACCGTTAAGATTCTTTTTGTTGTCATGGTTTCCACTCCCTCAGGGCTGTTTTCCGATATACGCCAGAATTCCTCCGTCCACATACAGAACGTGGCCGTTGACAAAATCGGACGCCTGGGAAGCTAAGAATACGGCGGGGCCCATCAAATCTTCGGTGGTTCCCCAGCGGGCAGCGGGAGTTTTGGCCAGAATAAACTGGTCAAAGGGATGGCGGCTGCCGTCCGCCTGCCGTTCCCGCAGGGGAGCGGTCTGGGGGGTGGCGATGTAGCCGGGGCCGATGCCGTTGCACTGGATGTTGTGCTCGCCGAACTCGGAGCAGATGTTGCGGGTGAGCATCTTCAGCCCGCCTTTGGCGGCGGCGTAGGCCGAAACGGTTTCCCGGCCCAGCTCGCTCATCATGGAGCAGATGTTGATAATCTTGCCCGCACCCTTTTGAATCATGCCGGGCAGCACCGCCTTGGCCACAATAAAGGGGGCGTTCAGGTCCACATCGATCACCTTGCGGAACTCCTCCGCCGACATTTCCAGCATGGGAATCCGCTTGATGATGCCGGCGTTGTTCACCAGAATGTCAACGGTACCCACCTCCGCCTCAATGGTTTTTACCATGGCGTTTACCTGGGCCTCGTCGGTGACATCGCAGACAAAGCCCCGAGCCCTTATGTTCTGTTCCTTGTAGGCGGCCAGACCTTTGTCCACCAGCTCCTGACTGATATCGTTAAATACAATGGTAGCGCCCACCGCCGCATAGGCTGCGGCAATGGCAAATCCGATGCCGTAGGAGGCCCCGGTCACCAGTGCTACCTTTCCATCCAACCGAAAACTCTGATCCGAAAACATAATAATCCCTTTCCTTCTAGCGCATATCTGCTAATTCTATTCCGTCCATATCGTCAAAGACCTGATTCTCGCCGCCCATGGCCCAAATAAAGGTGTAGTTGGAGGTTCCGCAACCGGCGTGAAGGCTCCAAGAAGGGCTGATCACCGCGTCAAAGTTGTTCATGACGATGTGGCGGGTTTGCTGCGGCTGCCCCATCAGGTGAAACACCACGTTCCCCTCGGGGATGTTGAAGTAGGTGTAGATTTCCATCCTGCGCTCGTGGGTGTGGGCAGGCATGCTGTTCCACACCGAGCCGGGAGCCAGCTGGGTCAGTCCCATGGAAAGCTGGCAGGTTTCCAGCACATCGGGATGGATAAACTGATTAATCACCCGCTTGTTGGCGTTTTTTTCGTCCCCTAAAGGCCGCTTGTTAGCCTTGGCCATGGGAATAAAGGTGGTCTTGCAGACCTTGTGGGCCGGAGCGGAAACCAGATAAAACCGGGCGGGGTTCTTGGGGTCGTCGCTGCGGAAGGCGACCTCTTTGGTCTCCTTGGTGATGTAGAGGCAGTCCTCAAAGCCCATGGAGAACACTTCTCCGCCGGCAGTAATGGCGCCGGGGCCTCCCAGATTGAACACCCCGGCTTCCCGCCGCTCCAGAAAATACCGGGTGCCAAAGTTTTTCCAGCTGTCAATGCCCTGATCAATGGGCAGTTCCCGGTTGACGGGGCAGATGCCCAGCACCACCATGCGGTCCACGTGGGAATAAACCGCCTTGACCTCGTCGGGCTGGTACAGGTTTTCGATTAAAAATTCCCGGCGCAGTTCCTCCGTCGTGTAGCGCTTGACGTCGTTGGGGCCGGTCGAATAGCGAATATCCATAGAACTTCTCCTTTGCTATGCTTTGCGGGCCAGATGGAAGGCGAAGCCGCCGATCTCCTCTTGCAGGTAGATGGTGTTCAGCTTGCCGTCCGGGCCGTAGTTTGCGGTGGATTCATTGAATGCCACACCTTTTTCTTTCAGATATGCCTTGGCCTGTTCCACATCCGCCGTACGGATGGAGATGTGGCCCAGCTCCCCTAAAAAGGGACTTTTCAGCACTTCAAACTGCTCGTTGACAAAGATGGAGCCGGGGGTGTCCCGCATGGGGAACCCAAACAGGGCGGCCAGCAGCTGGGCGGTCTGTTCGGCCTGAGGGGCATTCTTCTGATTGATGCCGATATGCCCCAGTTCAAAGCCCGGCTGGGATAGGTTGATTGTTTCCATGATGTTCTCCTTTTATTTGGAAAGATAGCCGCCGTCTACGGGAATAATGGCTCCGCTGATGTAGTTGGAGGCAGGGCTGGCCAAGAATACCGCCAGACCTTTTACATCTTCCGGGGTGCCCCAGCGCCCGGCAGGAATCCGCCCCAGAATCTCCTTGTTCCTCCCCTCATCATGAATCAGGGCGGTGTTCATCTCGGTGGCCATGTAGCCGGGGGCAATGGCGTTGACCTGAATGTTCTTCCCCGCCCACTCGTTGGAAAAAGCCTTGGTCAGCTGGGCCACGCCCCCCTTGCTGGCAGAGTAGGCGGGCACGGTAAATCCGCCAAAGAAGCTGAGCATGGAGGCCAGATTGATGATCTTGCCGCTTCCCTGCGCCAGCATCTTCCGGCCTGCCAGTTGGCAGAGGACAAAGACGGCGTGGAGGTTGACTCCCATCACCGCATCCCAGTCCTCCAGGGTAAAGTCCTCGCAACGGTTGCGCCGCTGGACTCCGGCGTTGTTGACCAGAATATCGATGCCGCCGCCCAACAGCTCCAGCACCTGCTCAAACAGGGCGGGAATGCCGTCCCGGTGGGAAAGATCCCCCTGCAGCCCGGCGACGTCCAGTCCCCGGCCCTTCATCTCGGCAGCGGCAGCATGGACCCCTTCACTGGAGCCTAAAATCACTACCTTGGCCCCCGCTTCGGCCAGCCCTTCAGCCAGTCCACGGCCCAGACCGCGGCCGCCTCCGGTGACCAGCGCGCCCTTTCCGGTGAGATCAAATAGGTCGCTCATAAAATTCCTCCTCAGTCAAAGCAGAACATAACCTTTACGGCTCCGGTTCCCTTGGTAGTCAGCAGATCAAAGCCTTTTTGGGCCTCTGTGGCGGGCAGCACGTGGGTAATAATCTGTTTAAAGCTGGGGTCCGCCGCCACAATCTGGGCGGCCACCTCAAAGTCCTTAAACCGGTAGACCCGCACAAACTGAAGGTCGGTCTCCTTAAACATCCCCTTGATTAAGGGAAGGCTGGCCGGCTTGCTGTAGGCAGCCACCACCACAATATGGCCCCGCACCTTGACGGCGTCCAGCAGCACATCGGCTACCGGCTGCACTCCGGCACAGTCAAAGACCCAATCGTATCCGTTGCCTTTGGTCCGCTCCTTGCAGAAGGACTCCATCTCCAGCCCTATGGGGTTCACCACCTCAAAGCCCATCTCCCGGGCCATCTGTGCTCTGGCCGCATCGGTTTCCATCATGAGGACGCAGGATGCACCAAATTTGCGCAGGGTCAGGGCCACACACAGGCCGATGGTTCCGCAGCCAAAGATCAGGGCGTTATCGCCGGGGACAAAGCCCCGCTCCCGCAGGGTGTGAACCGCCACCGCCACCGGCTCCACCAGCGCCCCCAGCTTTTGGGAAACCTCCGGGGCCAGAGGGATGATGCTCGCAACAGGAACCGACACGTATTCGGCAAAGCCGCCGTCACAGTCAATTCCCAGCAGGCCCAGCGTGTTGCAGACATGGCCGTTTCCGGTTTGGCAGGGCTGGCAGTGGCCGCAGGAAAGCAGAGGGTATACCGTTACCGGGCTACCCTTGGGGATGCCGGGGATATGGTCGCTTTCCAAGGTGCCGGAAAACTCGTGGCTCATCACCAAGGGAGCCTTGGCCCGGGGATGTGTGCCGGCATAGATGTTGAGGTCGGTGCCGCAGATACCTGCGTGGGATACCTTGACCAGCGCCCAGCCTTCCTTGGGCTGGGGCTTTGGAATCTCGCGAACGGAAAGGGTATGTGGGCCCTCGTAGATAATTGCCTGCATATGGTAATCCTCCTATTATAACACAATACAGGTTAAACTTGATTGACGGGATAGTGCACCCTTTGCCCGGTGACAAAACGAACCGCTTCCCGGGCGCACTTTTCCTTGAGTTCCATAGCCGACTCCTCGGAGTACCAGCCCATATGGGGCGTGACGACCACATTGTCGTGTCGGAAAAGGGGGCTTTCTTTGGTGAGAGGCTCCGAGCACACCACATCCAATCCGGCTCCCGACAGCTTGCCGGAGGCAAGGACGGCTTCCAGAGCCTGTTCATCCACCAGTCCTCCCCGGGCTACGTTGATAAAGCAGGCGCCGGCCTTGGAATCCATGATGTTACGGGTCTCCTCGGTGAGGGAGCAGTGGAGGGACACTACGTCGGACTGCTGCAGCACTTCCTCCAAAGTGGGCTGAAACTCAATGAAGTCGGGGGACTGGTAGGGGGGCTTTCCGAATCTGGGCTCACAGGCAATGACCCGGCAGCCCAAAGCTCGGACACGGTGGGCAAAGGCTGTGCCGATTCGGCCCACCCCAACAATGCCGACCGTCCGGCAAGAGTGGCGGTGTACGGGGATGGTTTCCTGATAGTTCCAAACGCCGGATTTGGTGAGGTTGCCCACGTGGTGAATCTTTCGGGTAATGGACAGCATGAGAGCCAGAGCCTGATCGGCCACCTCGTTGGTACCGTAATCAGGGACATTGCAGATCTGAACCCCGTACCGGGCGGCATCTTTCAGGTTGACATTGTCCACACCCACACCGTAGCGCACCACCATTTTCAGGCTGGGCACACCACGAAACACTTTCTCGTTCATGGGGGTGTATTGGTTGAGCAGGGCAACGGCTCCCTGACACTGATCAATCACATCCTGCTCTGTTTTACAGTGCAGCCACTGAAAATCTCCAAAGCCGGCGGCTTCAAAGACGGCCCGCTCTATTTCCACATCCTTGTGGTCGCAATCGCAGATGATGATTTTAGGTTTCTGGTTCATAGGCAGTTCCTTTCTTTATCGGGCAATCAGTCCAAGTGCGGTGGGAATAGCCATGGAAAGCGCCGGGATATAGGTTACCAACATAAGTGCGACAATGACCACCGCAAAGAAGGGAAGAAGCGTGCGGATGACTTGTTCAATTTTAACATTTCCGATTTTACAGCCGGTAAAGAGAATGGCGCCTACCGGTGGAGTAATGGTGCCAACGCAGAGATTCATCACCATCACCAGCCCAAAATGAACCGGATGCATGCCCCAGCTCTGCACAATGGGCAGGAAAATGGGGGTAAAGATCAGCACGGCAGGGGTGGGGTCCATAAAGGTTCCCACAATCAGCAGGATGATGTTCATAATCATCAGCAAAACATAAGGATTGCTGCTAAAGTTGAGGAGTCCCCCGGCAATCATCTGGGGGATCTTGGTAAAGGACATCACCCAGCTCATGATGGAGGAAACACAGACCATCAGCTCTACAATGGCGGTGGTCTTAACCGATTCCAGCAGAATTTTGGGCAGGTCCTTCAGCTTGAGAGTTCTGTAAATCAAGCTCAGCAGCAGGGAGTAGACAACGGCAATGGCCGAGCCTTCGGTGGCGGTAAAGACACCTTTCAAGATACCACCGATGACGATAACAATTAACAGCAGGCTGGGAACCCCTTGCCACAGGGTCACCAGAGACTCCTTGACGGTATAGCGCTCGGTGCTGACATAGCCCCGCTTTTTGGCCATAAATCCGGCTAAAATCATGCAGCCCACTCCCCAGAGGATGCCGGGGATATATCCCGCCATAAACAGGGCGGCGATGGAGACGGAACCGGCTACCGTAGCGTAAACAATCATGATGTTGCTGGGAGGGATCATCATACCGGTGGGGCCGGAAGCAATGTTGACAGCGGCGGAAAAATCCTTGGCGTAGCCTTCCTGCTCCTCCATCGGGCCCAGAATGCCCCCCATGGCGGCAGCGGCGGCCACACCGGAACCGGAGATGGCTCCAAAGAGCATGTTGGCCACAATGTTGGTCTGGGCCAGACCGCCGGGCAGCCGGTGAGCAATGATTTTGGCACAGCCGATGAGCCGTTTGGCAATGCCTCCGTTATTCATGATGTTGCCCGCCAGCACAAAAAACGGAATCGCCAACAGAGAAAAGGAGTTGGCTCCGGTAAACACACGCTGGGCAGAAGTGATCATGGCCTGTTGGAAGGGCAGAATCACCAAGGTGGCGGCGGCGGAGCTTGCGCCGATGCTCAAGCCAATGGGGAATCCCAAAGCCAGAGTCACCACAATGCCCACCACCATAATCAGAGCCGCAAGAGTCACTGTACTCATTTTGTTGTTCCCCCTTTACATGGTGCTGGCATCGCCCCGGCTGGTGGGAGCAATATCCCTGCGGTATTCCCAAACAGCCAGGCAGGTGTTATAAATCACGTAGAAGACAATGGCTGCGCCGCAAAAAGGAAGGGCGATGTAAATCACTCCCATGGGAATCTGAAGAGCGGCGTCTACGGTGCCCATCTGCTTGAGAGCCCCCTGAAGCCCGCCGATCAGCAGCACACCGGCCGAAAAGGCCAGCAGCACCAGATTAATCAAAATTTCAATGATCATGTTGTTCCGAGGGGAAAGCTTGTCTTTTATCACCGTAATGCTTAAGTGTTCCCGCAGACCAAACACATAAGCGCTGCCGAACGCCACCATCCAAACAAACAAGTATTGGGCCGCAGTCTCGGAAATAGCACTGGGCCTGTTGAAGAAATACCGGGTAATAACCTGATAGGTAACGAGGACTGTCATAGCGATCAGGATGAGGATACAGCTCCACTCCATGACTTTGTCCACGCCTCTTTTTATGGTAGTCAGCGCCTTCACTGGGAGGACCTCCTTTTTTCACCCAAAGCTTTTATGATAAAGGGCCCGCAGTTGTTGATGCGGGCCCCTTACACACAGGCCGAGACGGTTAGCGGAGATTGAGAATCTCCTGATAAATAGCCTTGCTCATGTCGCTGCGGTTGGCAACGGAATCGATGAGGGGTTGCATGTTATTTTGAAAGGGAGTGATATCCACTTCGGTAAAGGTGACGCCCAGCTCCTTACAGGTGTTGCGATATTCTTCGCGCAGGTTGGCGGCCAGAGTAAACATCACGTTGACAGACTCAGTAGACAGATCTTTCAGGGCCTTCTGATCTTCCGCGGACATGCCCTTGAGAATATCTGTGTTGATGATGAGAAGATCGGGGATCATCAGGTGGTTGGTTTCAGAGTAGAAGGGAGCCACTTCGTACTGCTTCAGGTCGGTGTATGTAATGACGTTGTTCTCGGCACCGTCCAGAGTGCCGGCCTGAATAGCGGAGTAGACGTCGCCTTGGCTCATGGGAGTACCTACGCCGCCCATGTAGTTTACCATCTGCACCATGGTATCGGATTGCATTACGCGGATTTTCTTACCCGTCAGCTCTTCGGGAGTGGTAATGGGGCCTTCCTTGGTGTAGATGCAGCGGGGGCCAAGGCTGTAGGCAGACAACACGGTAAAGCCTACTTCTTCGGTGGTAGCATAGAGCTCGTCCAGCTTACCGGACTGGAACAGCTTCTTCTGATGGTCGATGGAGTCGAACATGTAGGGGCAGCCGATGACGCTAAAATCGGCGTTGACGTTTTCCACCAGAGAGTTAGCTACAATGGCCATTTCGATGGCGCCGTTTTCCACCAGTTCCAAGGAGTCTTTCTGGTTGCCCAGTAGCTCGTTGGCGTAAACCTCGATGGAATAGCGGCCTTCGGTGGCGTCGAAGAGCTTATCGCTCAGATCCACCATGGTCTGGGCCTCGGGGTTGTCGATAGACTGGTTAAAGGAGCACTTGAGGACTGTTTTACCAACTTTTTCAGCGGCAGGGGGTGCATCGGCAGGAGATGCATCAGCGGGAGCTCCTTCGGCCGGCGTGCTGGCAGCGGGAGCGTCGTTTGCGGCAGGAGCTTGGCTGACCGCTGGGTTGCCACCGCAAGCAGTGACGGACAGCATCAGGATTCCAGCCAGGAGACACGCTAATAAGTTCCGTTTGTTAAACATCTTCGTTTCCTCCTAAAATGTTGTTCTATGCAAATCGGCGGAATGCCGATAGCGTACAGCTTTTAACCAAATAATATATTGATGCTTTTATATTATATTTAATAAGCTCAGGAACCGTTTTCGGAAACCGGTTAACTAAATGGGTAAAAAAATGTAATTCACGGGTTTTCGCAAACAGTCGACCCGCGAACTTCCAAGCGGTTGGGGAACTCCACCAGCATGGGCTCCCCGGTACGGTTGCCGGAAATCCGATCCAACGCAATGCGGGCGGCCTCGCAGCCCACCAGCCGGGAATCCTGCGAAATGGTTGTGATGCCCGGGGAAATTAAACCCGCCCATCCCCAGTCGTCAAAGCCACAGACGCCAAAGTCTCGGCCCATTTCAATGCCGGCCTCCTGAATAGAGTTGAGGGTGTGCAGCATGGCCACACCGTTGACGGCCAAAAGGGCCACCCGCTGGCCTGGGTGTTTATCTTTAAAGTCCAGCAACACTCCGAGGCAGCTTGTCGGGTCATCGATGAAAAATTCGCACAGACCGGCAGCGCCATCTTGCTGATAAAGATCCCTCATGGCATCGCAGTATCCTTGATACCGCAGCAAACGGGGGCTGATCTTCTTGTTGCCTTGGGTAAAAAAAGCCACCTGTTGATACCCGGCCCCTTTGAGAAAGCGCACACATTCGTAGGTCGAGGTGTAGCTGTCGGTGGTGACGGTATCCAGAATCCCCGGTTGTGCCAGAGCCCGGTCCGCCAAAACAAGAGGGATTCCCTTGTTATGCAAGTCCACCAAAAAGTCGTCATTTTCTCCGGTGGTGTTGACAATCAACCCATCCACCTGACTTTCCAAAAGGCCTTGAATGGCGCTGACTTCCCGTTGTGGGTCATCGTCACTGTTGGCAAAAAGAACCTGATAATCGGCTTCTTCGCAAACGTCGTTAATGCCCTTGAGAATCAAAGCGGAAAAGGGGCTGCCGATATCGCTGATGACACAACCAATCAGGCGGCTGTTTCTGGCTTTTAAGCTCTGGGCAATCCGGTTGGGCCGATAGTTTAAAGCCTTGATGACCTCCCGAATCCGCTCCCGGGTTTCGAAGGAGATATTGTCGTATTTGCCATTGAGATAACGGGAGATGGTGGTCTTGGAAACGCCTGACTGCCGGGCTACATCGTCAATGGTCACTCTTCGATTTTGTCCGGCCGCCACTTTCACCTCCCCACCTCTCCTTTGATAATTGCATATCTTTGCTTCGTGTTCATTCTATCGCACCACCTCGGCCATTGTCAACCGTTAATCGTTAAAGCGCCTAATTCCTGTCAGTTTTGGTCAATATATCCCCTATTTTATTGTGCAATATGATAGGTTAATCGGTTTACAAATTGCAATATTTTAAATTTAATTACACTTTGTTTTTAATAGTTCTTTCTCACTTTATCGTCTAAAGCCAGGCGGCAGCTCATAAAAAAGGAGGCTCGCCTTGGTGGCGGAGCCTCTCTCGCATTCATTTTTGTTGTGTGAGGAATCAGAGCACCTTGTGAAGAAACTCCTTGAGGCGGGGATGCTGGGGGTTGCTGAAAAACTGATCGGGGGGAGCCTGCTCTTTGATCTGGCCCTCGTCCATAAACAGAACGCGGGTGGCGGCTTCCCGGGCAAAGCCCATCTCGTGGGTGACTACTACCATGGTCATGCCGTCCCGGGCCAGCTCCCGCATCACTTCCAGCACTTCTCCCACCATTTCGGGGTCCAGAGCCGAGGTAGGCTCGTCAAAGAGCATCACCTCGGGGTTCATGGCCAGCGCCCGCACAATGGCGATCCGCTGCTGCTGCCCTCCCGAAAGCTGGCGGGGATAGGCATCGGCTTTGTCCACAAGGCCGATTCTCTCCAACAGAGCCATCGCTTTTTCGTCGGCTTCCCGCTGGGAGCAAAGCCTTAAAGTGACGGGGGCAAGGGTAATATTCTTTTTGACGCTCAGGTGGGGAAAAAGGTTGAACTGCTGAAACACCATCCCCATTTTGCGGCGCAGTAAATTGATATTGGTTTTGGGGTCGGTGATGCTCTGACCCTCAAAGATAATCTCGCCGCCGGTGGGTTGCTCCAGCAGGTTGAGGCAGCGCAAAAAGGTGGATTTTCCAGAGCCGGAAGGCCCTACCACCACTACCTTTTCCCCTTTTTCGATCCGTTCGTTGATGCCATTCAACACCAAATGATCCCCAAAGGCCTTGGAAAGGTTACAAACGTCGATCACTGGCACCCAGCCTCCTTTCCAAAACTCCCTGTAGCTTGGTGAGCAATATGACAAGGACCAGATAGATTAGGCCGGAAATCACCAGAGGGGTGATAGTCCAAACCCGAGAACGCACCACATCTCCCGCCCGCGTCAGCTCGGTGATGGCGATGTATCCCGCCACCGATGTCTCCTTGAGCAGGGTGATAAACTCGTTAAAAATAGTGGGCAATATATTCTTAATGGCTTGGGGCAGCACAATGAGCCTCATGGTCTGCCGGGAATTAAGCCCTAGAGAGCGCCCAGCTTCGGACTGGCCTTTTTCCACACTCTGAATCCCCGCGCGAATAATCTCGCAGACATAGGCTCCTGAGTTAATGCCAAAAGACAGCCCTGCCACCAGGAGCGCGTACTCTTTGGGAGCCGTTTTAAAGACTCCGTAATAGAGAATCAGCAGTTGCACCAAAACGGGAGTGCCCCGAATGACGGTGGTGTAAAGGTTGGCAAAGCCGCCCCCTAAGCGTACCAGCCACCAGCCCAAAAAGCTGGTGCCCCGGGGTCTGGTGGCAGGCGAAGCTTGGATGCTCACCTTGAGGATGGCCAGCACCATGCCGATTCCAACGCCACTGATGCC